>JANMBZ010000161.1:0-1964 GCA_031360765.1 Chitinophagaceae bacterium | reverse complement strand
CATGGTATCCATCACAATCAGTTTCGGCCTTACTTTCAACTGGTTAATAACACTCAGTTGAATATCTGGAGATAAGTTGCCTAATATTAAGAACTCAGCACCCTGGTAGCTATCAGGCACTACGGGGTTAAAATCTGCCAGTACATTCAGGTCGGTAACCAATGTATCACGGCTGTTCATATCCAGGTGATATTTACCACTCCAGAAAAAAGATTTTTTATCTTTTACAATTTCTACACCCTCAAGCGATACGCCACGTCTTTTGAGTTCATCCATTTCTTCCTGCGGAAAATCGTACCCTACAATAGATATCTGATGAATGGGTGTTACAAAATTACCGGCTGCATAAGCTACATAAGTTGCCGAGCCACCAACAATCTGATCAACTTTTCCAAAAGGGGTTTCAATAGCATCAAAAGCCATGGTACCAACACATATTACTGACATAAGTAAATTTTAGATTTTAGTCCTGCTTTTTATCAGGATAAGATTTGTTTTTTATTTCAAAAAGCAAAAGTAATAGATTAATGTAAGATGATTAGAGCTAATTTTATGAATTCTATGCTGATTTGATGTAGACAAAATTTTTAAAAATATAATCTTCGCAAAAATCTTCTCCTTATCATCCCCTTTGGGGTTCTTTGGAAAAGAACGAACGAAGTTCAAGAGAGGTCCTCAATTATGTTAATTCAGATACATCCCGATAATCCACAGCCACGCCTGGTAAAACAGGTAACAGAATGTTTAAAAGATGGTGGTGTAATCATTTACCCAACCGATACTATTTATGGTTTGGGCTGCGATATTAACCAGCACAAGGCTGTTGAACGCATCTGTAAAATAAAAAATGTAGATCCTCAAAAGGCACAACTGTCTTTCATTTGCCGCGATCTGAGCCACTTAAGCGATTACACAAAAACCATTGACACACCTTTATACAGGATGCTGAAAAGTTATTTGCCCGGCCCTTACACATTTATATTGCCGGCCAGTAAACAGGTGCCAAAAATTTTGCAAAGCAAAAAATCAACCGTTGGGTTACGGGTGCCGGATAATATTATTTGTCAGCATATTCTGGATGAATTGGGTAATCCCATCCTGAGTGCATCATTACCCGGTGATATGGTGGAAGAATATACCGACCCCGAAGTGATGCAGGAAAATTTTGGCGACAAGGTTGATTTTTTAATTGATGGTGGCATTGGTAGTATGATACCATCAACCGTGGTTGATTGTACAACCAATGAGTGGATAATAATCAGGCAGGGCAAGGGCGAATTTATTTTTGAATAACAATTTCAGGAAGAATATTAAAACTTTTACGGTGGTAGCTGCAAAGCCCGAATATGTTTATGGCTTTGCGATGTATAGCCGTTCCGTAGCCTTTGTTTTTATCCCAGCCATACTGTGGAAATGATGTATGTATCTGCTGCATAAATTCATCACGATAAGTTTTAGCCAGAATACTCGCCGCTGCAATGGGTGCATATTTTCCATCGCCTTTAACAATGCATTGGTGCGGAATGTTTTTATAAGCTTTAAAACGGTTTCCATCTATCAATAAAAATTCCGGAACATTTTTTAATTGCTCAACAGAAAGATGCATGGCAGCAAAACTTGCCTGTAAAATGTTTATTTTATCAATCGTATTATTATCTACCGATGCAACGGCAAAAGCAATACTTTCTTTTTCAATGATGAGCCTTAATAAGTCACGTTGCTTTTCATTCAATTGTTTGCTGTCGTTTAACAAAGGGTGATAAAAATCTTTTGGCAGTATAACAGCCGCAGCAAATACAGGCCCGGCATAACAACCACGCCCGGCTTCATCCAAACCGGCTTCTGTTAAATGATTATGTAAAAACGGAGCTAACATGTATGTTTAACAAATATCCGCTAAAACCATAAAAAAACAATTCATTTTGTGTTAACAGTTTTTGCTGCTGTAAATTTGCATCATCTTA
>JANMBZ010000153.1:0-4865 GCA_031360765.1 Chitinophagaceae bacterium | reverse complement strand
GCCATGCAAAACCGCTTGAATGCCGAAAGTAAACCCGGCTTTACCAGCAAAGCAGGTTCTGTTTTTAGTACCTGGTATAATGGCGGGTTACGTACTACCACTTATTTTCACAACATGATTGGTTTGCTTACCGAAATTGTTGGCAGTCCCAACCCGTCCACAATTCCGCTGGTAACATCCCGTTTAATTCCCAATGCGGCTACGCCAAACCCGGTAGTGCCGCAAAAATGGTTGTTTCGCCAAACAATCGATTATTCAGTTTCCTTAAACTATGCTGTACTAAATTATGCATCCCGAAACAGGGATGAATTGCTGATGAATATTTACCGAATGGGTAAAAATGCAATTGAAAAAGGAAATACCGATACCTGGTCTTTATCTCCTTCAAAAATTGCAGCCATGGATAAGATGTACCAGGATTCTTTAAAACGGATAAAGCCAACCAACGAACCGGTAAGGACTGCTTCAGCAAATGTGCCTTTAAAATATTACGACAGTGTAATGAAAAATATTACACTGAAAGATCCACGTGGTTACATCATCCCATCCGATCAACCGGATTTTACAACTGCTGTGGAATTTTTAAATGCTTTGATAAAAACCGGTGTTGTGGTACAAAAATCAACAACTGATTTTACCGTTGCCGGAAAAAAATATCCTGCCAATTCCTACATCGTAAAAACAAACCAGGCTTTCAGACCGCATGTGCTGGATATGTTTGAGCCGCAGGATCATCCCAACGATTTTCAATATCCCGGCGGGCCGCCTGTACCGCCGTATGATGCTGCAGGCTGGACTTTGGCTTACCAGATGGGCGTGAAGTTTGACAGGATAATGGATGGTTTTGAAGGGCCTTTCGAAAAAAATACAACCGGTACGATAATAAAACTTACAGGCAATGCTGTAAAAAATTCTTCAACTGGTTATGTGCTGGATGCCAGTGCCAATCTCTCTTACAAGGCAGTAAACAATCTAGTGAATGCAGGTGTAGATGTTTACCGGATGAGTGATGTGCCGGCGGAAGCAAAATACAGCAATGGTTCATTTTATGTTTCATCCAATTCAAAAGCAAAATCAATAATCGATAAAACAGTTGCTGAAACAAATGCACAGTTTATTGCAGCAGATAAAAAACCAAGTGGCTTAACCAAAATAAAAAAAGCCAGGATAGGTTTGTGGGATACTTATGGCGGATCTATGCCATCGGGTTGGGTGCGATGGATAATGGAGCAATACAATTATGCGTTTGATGTTATTTACCCAAAAGATATTGATACCGGCAACCTGAAAGCAAAATATGATGTGATTGTATTTGTTGATGAAGGCATACCGGCAATCAGCAATCGTTTGCAACAAAACGCTACCAGAACTCCCAATGCTTTAGACAGCATACCGGAAGAACTTAAAAGGATGACCGGAAGAATTACTGCCGAAAAATCTATCCCACAATTAAAAATATTTTTAGAGCAGGGCGGTAATATTGTTACCATTGGCAGTGCCGCACAACTTGCCTATCATTTAAAACTACCCGTGGCAGATGCGATGACTGAAATTATAAATGGTGAAGAAAAAGTTTTACCACGTGAAAAATATTATACACCGGGCAGTATTTTACAAATGCAGGTAGATGATAAACAGCTTGCAACAGCAGGTCTTGCAAAACAAACAGATGTTTATTTTGATAACGATCCTGTTTTTAAACTTGCCCCAAATGCAGTAAGCAGCGGCATTATAAAGCCATTGGCCTGGTTTGGTAACGATAAAATTTTACGCAGCGGATGGAGCTGGGGAGAAGCTTATTTAAAGAACGGTATCACTGCTTTTGAAGCATCGGTTGGTAAAGGAAAGTTGTATGCTTTTACACCGGAGATAACTTTTAGGGCGCAATCGTGGGGTACATTTAAGTTGTTGTTTAATCAGTTGTATTTGCAGTAAAGTGGTTCATTTTATCTTTGAGCTGCCGCCGTTTGGCGTACAGAGCGAAGTTGAAGTATGGCCAACGATGATTTAAATTGAAGTGCTTTTGCTTTTTTATTTGGACTGAATGCTGCGGCTTAGCGCCTTTGGCGGAGATGCCAGACTGCGGCATATGCAGTTGCGGTAGTGGGCTTGTAAATTTTTATGCTACACCAACATCGGCGGAAAATGTTAGCGGCTGTGCTTGGGCTCTTTATTTCTTTTTAATGGATTTCAATTGCTTGATATCAGCTAAATCTTTCGGACGTGAATTTGCAGCTTTGTCTAGAAGTAATTCATCAAAGCCAATAAACTGCATGTCTATTCCTTTTATAATTGTGATTTCTTTTTTTTCATAAGCTTGCTTGAACTTAGTGGCTCCCTTCAATTTAGGTAGGAAGTCCAGAGTAAACTTACTTAAGTCAAATTTGAAATACGATTTTAGAGGATTCGGTGATTGTTCTTCAAAAAACTCCTTTACATCTTGGCCTAGTTCAGCTAGAGCGTTTAAAAGTTTAAAGTAGTTGTCATATGTAGGATTATACCAAATATCAAGATCATATTTTTCCGTAGGAAAGCCTGTAGAATTTTGAGACCATCTAAAATATCCATGAAAAGCCACTGCTGTACCGCCAACAATTAAATATTGAACACTGTTTTTATTAAGAATTTGACAAACTCGGAGTATTTCTTCGGTTAAGTTTTTCTCCATTTACTTTTAAGCGGTTTTTACTTTTTTCTTACTTAGCAACTTAAGAAATGCCCCCATCTCTGCTTCTATCTTTTTTTTATGATTAGCAGCCTTCTTAACCTTAACAGAGGAATTCTGTTTTAAGCTTTTAAAAGTATTATATCTTGTCAATGTTGCCATGTTGTAAAGCTAATAATTTTTTACTTACCCTCAAAAATCGCACACTTGTTGAATCATAGCCGTTAACTCTTTATTTTACGCACCTTTTTATATAAGTCACCGTTCATTTTCACCAACGGCTATTTGAAATTGAATACGCTTTGCTTTTTATTTAGGCTGTATGCTGTTTAGCGCCGTTGGCCATACTTCCACTTCGCTCAGTACGCCAGACGGCGGCGTATGCAGATGCGGTAGTGGGCTTGTAAATTTTTATACTACACCAACATCGGCAAAGAAGTTTTTAATACCCTTTCTTAAATCCATAAAATTCGGCAATCATAAGCCCGTCACTTAAAAGTGAAGTATTGTTTTGACAATTGCAAGACGAAAGTTTTCCTTCAAGTCGAAACCAAACTCGAAGTTTTTTTCCTGAATAATCAGTAAACTCCTCTGTTTTTAATATTTCAATTTCATTTGCGGGATTTAGGCTATTTGATTGATACACTTTATTGTCTTTGTAAACCTTCAAATGAAAATCAGTTCTGAAATCCCCCAATTTCTTCTTTCCTAAGCTAAATACTTGAGAAAATTCAGTTGCTGATGTTGAATTGTATCTAGGTGAATATAACACGAATCTTGTTGTTAAATCACTTTCAGAAGTTAGTCCAAAAAATACAACCCTAACAGGGTCAGTCGTATCACAAATTCCATAACCATTTTCAAATCCCGCAACTCCTTGAGATTGATTCCAACCAAACGTCCATGAAAAAAATGTACCATTAAGTTTTCCATAAAATGTTTGAGTTTTTTTTGCTAAAAATGAGGAGTAGTCAACCTGGTTTGGTGATGAAACATCGCTTTTTTTACAACTGAATAATGTCAGTGTTAGAATTAAACCAAAAAAATACTTTATCATATAGTTAAGTTTAAGGTGCCGAATAAAATTACAGCCATCCATGTAATTTACGCACCTTTTTGTATAAGTCACCGTTCATTTTCACCAACGGCTATTTGAAATTGAATAGCCTTTGCTTTTTATTTAGGCCGTATGCGGCTTAGCGCCGTTGGCGTGGACGCCAGACGGCGGCGTATGCAGGTGCGGTAGTGGGCTTGTAAATTTTTATGCTACACCAACATCGGCGGAAACCCAATTCTACTGCTGTTTTATTTTTGCAGACTAAACAGATTACGAAGTCTACTTAGAATACTTTTTTTTGAAATTCTGCTCGAATTCTTACTCTCTGCGATTTTAGCATTGTTATATTCGCCAAGTTCTTGGTAATATTCTATTAATTTATTTAAGGCTTCTTTGTCCTGTAGAAAACATTCGGATAAGAGAGATTGGCTGTTTTTTAGAGCTGCAATAAAGAAATGAAAAGGGTAGCACTTTAAATGTTTATTTATTTTCCTTTCAGTCTCTGTCAACCGGATTGTATTTTCAGCCTCTTTCGTTAATGGGATACTTTCATTAATTAAATTTAGATGGTCTTGTTTTTCTAAAGTGTAGGTTTTCTTAAAACTGAGAAATTCGTTTTCATCCTTAAAGGCAAACTTTAAAAGTGAATTACTTTTATTTGATTCACAGTCTGCCAGGAAAAAGTGTATTGTGGAAATATAGTCATAACCTAAATCAATAGCAATCTCTCTTGATTGTGAGACTAATTCTTTAAGTTCCATTGAAAAGGTGTTATCCAAGTGAGTTAATTTTTCTATGTTTTTTTAAGGATTGATATGTTTCTTAAAAATAGCATACAACTCTGTAATTTACGCACCTTTTTGTATAAGTCACCGTTCATTTTCACCAACGGCTATTTGAAATTGAATAGCCTTTGCTTTTTTTATTTAGGCCTTATGCTGTTTAGCGCCGTTGGCCATACTTCCACTTCGCTCAGTACGCCAAACGGCGGCGTATGCAGGTGCGGTAGTGGGCTTGTAAATTTTTATACTACACCAACATCGGCGGAAAACCTTATGTTGGTGGCAGTATTATTTCATACGCCCAATCTCTGCTTCAATTTGAGTCTCCATTGTATTCGTAATGTCACCATATACTGCCAAA
>JANMBZ010000192.1:0-9616 GCA_031360765.1 Chitinophagaceae bacterium | reverse complement strand
TTTTACATTAAATGCACCGTTTACAATTGGATTTGGTGCAATATTCATTACATCAATTCCTTTGCTGGCATTTATTAAACTAACAATGCTGCTGTAGGTCACCTTACCATCCACATCTGTCATTTTAAGGCGGTAATAATTAATGCCTTTAAGCGGTTGGTTATCGGTATAATTAAAAGGTTGCTGGCAACGTAATGCTGTTGCAAAAATGCTGTAAATAGTGCTATAGCTACGGCCATCGGTGCTGCGTTCCATTTCAATGGTGGCACTTGGCGTGCTTACGCAGGTAACTTTCCAATTTAATAAATGGTTGCCATTACTTCTGGTTCCGTTAAAGTAATTGATAGTGATAGGTAATGGGTTATTAAAATCAACACTGCCGATTGTAAAAATACCAAAAGTAGCAGATTGTGGTATTGACCAGGTAATTGTACCTGATGCATTGGTACCCGTGTAAGTTCCAATAACACCGAAAGCATCCCAACTCGTTCCATCGAAATGAGCTACAGTTAATGAAGGCCGATTATTAACATAAGGCGATGCTGTTGTACAGTTATTTACAGGATCGTTCCAATATAGAGTGATATCTACAGTAGAAGCACCCGCAATTCTATTAAGTTTCCAGTAATCGCAGGCACTTACTTTTTGAAGGCCAATTGCGGTGATAGGTCCCAACGCATTGCCACTGCTGTGCACATATTCAGCAGTATACTGGTCGGTAACAGCACCGGTGTTAAAATTTCCTATCTCTACGGCAGCATAGCCATTTACATTTGCGGATGGCCCTGTATTTGTTTTGCCAACAGGAAAAATAAATGGTGTATTCCCGATTTTAGATACCGGGCCGTTTACAAAACTGGCATTACTTGCACCGCTTACCGAACCTGCAGCAGATAATGTTAAAAGATTAGTGGCTGTTGAATTGATAAGTCCCGATGTAAACGTAAGTATTTTTTGGAGTGTTATGGGCGTATTTAGGGTAAGGCCTGCTGCATTGTTGATGGTTACATTTTGATTGGTACCAAAAGTTAATGTGCCGGCATTACTAATGCTTTGTGCACTGGTACCATTAAAGGTTAATGTACCTGCAGAGGCTGGTGCAAAATTTAATATTGCACCGGTTGCAACAGAAACGTTTCCTTTTAAATCAAACCCTAGGGTTGTCATACCAAAAGTTATATTTCCGTTGGTTATAGTTACGTTATCCATTTTTAAAAGGCTGGTACCCGTTGCACTTATTACAGATGAAGGTGCATCTAATTCAAAATTAGCATAGGTTCTTCCACTAACAGAAGGTGTAGTATTAGATTCAAGTTTAAATAAACTCCCTGTTTGAAATACTACTACTGAAGCCGGTTGTCCAAGTGCAAATGGATTTCCGCCCGATATATGCCTGTAAATCGATCCACTTGCAAAAATAATTGAATTAGCAGTAGAGGTAGTCCCAAAGGCATTGCCTGTAAAACCAGTACCCGCACTAAATATAGCTCCACTGTTAAATACGATGGCACCTGCATCTGCTGCTGTAAGTTTATGGGCGCCTACAGAAGCAACTCCTGTAAAAGTCATAGAACCATTTATAATTCCTGTAGCACCGGTTATTAAATTCAATGCTAATGAATTAATAGTTGAAATATTAAAAGAGGAACCTGCTTCCACAAAAAAATCAGTACCGGTTAAATTACCAATCGTTAATGTGTTGCCACTTGCTGCAGCCTGTAAAGTAGTACCGGTTAAAAGCGAAGCTCCTATGTAGCCAACAGTTTGAGTAGGCACATTTGTTATGATATCATTTACTGAAGCACTTGTGAATAATAAACTATCGTTGGTTGCCGGAAAAAGCCTGGTTGGTAGCCAGTTTGTAGGAACCTGCCAGTCGCCGTTTAAGCCAACCCATACATACGGTACCGAGTAAGTAAGCAATGTTGCATTACCAAGACCACCTGGTATTAAATAATTTTCGGCACCGGCAACACCTCCATTATTATAATCATAAATAGCAAAATGATAAGTAGCACCTGCAGTTAAACCGGTAACCAGTTGGGTGTTACCTGTACCATCGTACACCACATAATTACCGGCACCAATCAAACTTCCACTGCCAAAATTTGCATTGGCAGTGTAGGTAGTGCCATCAACAGGGTCGCTGCTAACAGGTGTTGCCAGTTTTGCCAGTAAAATTCTTCTGGCTCCATTACCACCTCCAAAATTTACTACAACTGTACTGTTTGTTACAGCGCCAATGGTAATGGTACTTTGCACAGTAGGTTCTGCAGCAAGCACATTACCCGTTACTGCCACATTTTTTGTAGTGGCACCCGTACTGGTATGTACTATGTTACCGGCAATTACACCTACAGGCACGGAATTCAAGCGTACCTGTATTGTAGTAGAACTTACTGTACCGGAAGACGGTGTTAACAATATAGGGTTAGTTGGTGTAAAAGGACCGGCTGGCGAAATTTCGTAACCTGTAGGAGGTACTATTGAAATATCAGTAGTTAAACTAGTACCATCAACCGTATAAGTTTGCACTCCCGATGGAACACCCGATGTAGATAAAAAACCTGAAAGTGAAGTTGGGCTAACATTAATGGTTGGTGTGCCCCCTGCTACTGCTGTCACTTTAACATTATCAAAAAAAGCAGTTTGGGTAGCTCCTGTTGAACCCTGCCAGTAACCTCCCATAAACCCAAGGCTGCTTCCAGTAAATATATTATCCACTGCGGTACCCTGAGAAATCAAAGTCCCTGTTGTTGGATCCACAAAAGCAGTTGCCCCATCATTCCTGAGAAAAAGTTCCCAGGTATCTGTTGATGGCAAATAAGTAACTTTAATGCTGAGATATTCTGCCCCAAAATCAGTAAGCCCTACTGTATTTGAAGTAATGATGTTAGTAATTGTACCCTGCATACCATTATTATATTTCAAGAGCCTTATTGGATCTGTTGTTCCGGATTGCCCCAGTGCTACAGCATAACCGGTAGTTCCTGTTGCCCCATTAGCGCCCGAGCCAGCCAGTATATAAGCTACACCATAACTACCTACTCCAAAACCGGCGGGATCAGTTCTTATCTGGCGCATATTAAATGTCCAGGTTATAAGGCCGGTATTTAAGTTAAGTGTAGTGTTATAAGGTGCAGTAAAAGATGTGGTAGGTGTAGATGTAAAATTCCACCCGTTTTGATTGGCTGCCGCAGTTGCATCGTTTGTTAACTCTAATTGTGCAACAGTTGTATTTCTCCTTGCACCAAAATCTTGCCCTGCTGTTCCACCGGTAGTCACACTCCAAGCACTAGAACCTATTGCGCCAGTAGTGGTATAGGTGACACTTTGGTTGGTACTAAAATCATCAGTAAAAACGGTTGTTTGGCTAAAAGAAGCAATTGCTGCAATAAGAAACAGAGAAAGTAAGTAAACCTTTTTCATAGTTCAATTTTAATATGAGATTTTAAAAAACAGCCATTGATTTTAGTCAATATGCCGGATTTGTATAAAGAATGGTGAATGTTAAATACGTTCAAAATCAATGCCGGGATTTTCTGCAAGATACCCATTTACAGAAAAAAGTTGCTCAGCATTGGGTTAATACTACATTAAGATTTCCACATTTTATACTTTAGTGCTTTAGTTGAAGTTGACTGTGGCAACTATGGAACTGATAGTGGCAACTATGAAACTGGTAGTGGCAACTGTAGAGTTAGCGGTGGCACCCATGGAACTGGTGATGGCAACCATGAAACTGGCGGTGGCAACTATGAAGTTGGCGGTGGCAATTATGGAGTTAGCAGTGGCAATTATGAAGTTGGCAGTGGCAATTATGAAGTTGGCAGTGGCAATTATGAAGTTGGCAGTGGCAATTATAAAGTTGGCGGTGGCAATTATAGAGTTGCCAGGTTCTATTCAATACAAATTTTACCGCTTTACAAAACGTATAACTCTTCCCCCATTATCGCCCATATTGCAATGCAAAGTATAACTGCCTGCGGCAAGATGCCCTGCAATTAACGGTAAACTATTAAACCCTGCAATTAATGTAACTGTTTGCCGGTTTACCAACCTGCCCTGCATATCAAAAATCAACAGTTCCATTTTGCCTGCCTGGGCACTGGCAACATTCAGTTTAAAATTATCACTTACAACCGGGTTGGGTGCAATGCTGATGATATCAAAACCTTTTGCAGCATTCAACAAAGCCACCATATTGCTGTAAGAAATTTTTCCATCAGCATCAATCATTTTTAGGCGGTAATAATTCATGCATTTTAATGGATCGGTATCTGTATAATCAAATGGTTGATCACAGCGCACTGCATCAGCAGTAATATTGGTAATAACTGTGAAATTGCGGGAGTCTGCAATACGTTCCAAACTCATAGTTACACGTGGTGAACTGATGCAGGTTACTTTCCAGTTCAGTAAATGTTTGCTACCCTGTTTGATTCCTTTAATATAATTAACAATGATAGGCAGTGCCCCGCCGGTTACTTCTATGCCGGTAACGCCAGGCAATAAATAGTTATACCCGGTAAAATCCTCGTTACCAGGTGTAGGCGGGTACAATTGTCCAAACAAACTATTGTACTCGTAAACTGCAAAATGGTATATTTTATTAGCAGCTAAACCGGTTACTGTTACGGCATGTCCCGGCCCTCTATATACAACATAGTTACCGTTTCCAACCTGTGAACCAGCTACTCCAAAGGTACCGGAACCCGTAGTGTAGCGATGGCTATCAAGCGGAAAAGTATCTACTGCAGAAGATTCTTTTACAAATAAGATCCGCTCCTCACCATTTCCGCCATTTAGATTAACCACAATTGAAGTACTGGTTTTGGCTCCAAAACTAATGGTGCCGGGTATGGTTGGTTCAGGTGCTACAACATCTCCATTTACACCAACATCTTGTGTTATTGCCCCATTACTGTAATTCTGAATACTCTCGTAAATGTTACCCATATAACCGGTTCTCATCCGCACATATATTGTAGTTGGTGATACCACACCTGCTACAGGGGTTAAATTGATGTTGGCTGCCACAAAGGGAGTTTCGGTAAGCGAAGTTTGCCAAACAGCTCCAGAACCACTATTGCCTCCATAAATATTTATATCGCCAACCAGGTTTGTACCCGAAACGGTGTATGATTTTGTTTGAGATGTAGCAATATACTCCGTATAACTCCAGATTGCAATAAACCCAGAAAGGTCAGTTGGCGAAACCGTTATTGTTTGGGGCTGGCTAAAAACGGTAAACCATCCAAATATTAAAAATATAAAGGAGTATAATTTTTTCATAGTGGAATTTTTAAGTAAGGTACTCAAATTATTTGGAATATATTATCAGATATGTTTAAGTATAAAGACTAAACCAGTGAAATAAAAAAAGTCTCCAGCTATTGCCAGAGACTAATAAACTTGTTTCTAAAACTATTATAGCTTTACAAAGCGTATTATTCTTGTTTCATCATCACCCATACTGCCACGGATGCAATAGGTACCCGATGACAGATTTGCCATATTTACCGGCAAACTATTAAACCCTGCAATTAGTGAAACTGTTTGCCGGTTTACCAACCTGCCCTGCATATCAAAAATCAACAGTTCCATTTTGCCAGCCTGTGCGCTGGCAACATTAAGTTTAAAATTATCACTTACAACCGGGTTGGGTGCAATGCTGATAAGACTGAAACCTTTTGCAGCTTTTAACAGCGCAACGGTGTTACTGTAAGTTATATTTCCATCGGCATCCACCACTTTAAGGCGGTAATAATTTATGCCAATTAAAGGATTTGTATCGGTATAATCAAATGGCTGGTTGCAACGCAATGCATCGGCAGTAATTGTATTTATGGGTGAGAAATTACGACTGTCGGCACTTCTTTCTAAAATCATAGTAGCACGTGGGGATGTAATGCAGGTAACTTTCCAGTTTAACAGGTGGTTATTGCCTTGCCGGCTACCGGTAAGATAGTTAACAATAACCGGCAGTGGCCTGCTGAACTGGGTTGTATGCAAATAAAATCCGCTGAAACCGTTTACCGGTATGGTTACTTCCCAATAAGTGCCATTAAATAAAACATTGGCAGCTCCGGGGTTAATGAGCAACCTGGCTCCGGTATAATTGCCGGGCGTGGTAGTTGGCAGTCCGCCGGTAGGCGTACCATGAAACTGTGTAACCCGTACGTTATTTCTGTTTGCAACCGTATTGCCCGGGCCATTTGTGGGCAGCTTTGGCCAGGTTGCACTGTTGATGGTATTATAATTTACAAACTCCTGATCGGTAAAATACAAGGTAACAGTGGCAGTTGCTGTGGCAGCACCGGTTGCCGGTTCAATATCGTAATGCCTTTGTACATAAGGCTCGCCATTAAAATATTGCTGGCTGGCATCCCGGGTAACACAGGTATTTATTCTGCCTGCAACCGGGGTACCGCCCGAAGGCAAAACCCTGGCAATTAAATCGCAAACACTGGTAGCATATAATGTACCAGCGGTAGAAACTGTTTTATTATCACAAACAGCCGTAGCCACAATACCTGCTAGTGCATTATTGTAAACAGCCGTAAATTCATCAGCACCCATATCGGGTGTATATATATCACGGCTTGCAGCATCAATATCTGTGGTAATGCCAACGGGCGTTCCCCGGTTATCTATACCGCAATTGGAGGTAGTTAAATGCAGATCGGTTGCCGAAACAAAAGTGGGCAACAGATTTATTGAGTTGGTATTGGCTCCAAAACCAAGTTGTATATCGGCAAGTGTAGCCCGGGTGGTGGCACTTATAAAACCAAGGTTTGGCCCTGCACTGTAGTAATCGTTATTATCTATGTTAGAAAAAACAGTGTTGGCATTGGCACTGTAAATAGCATAACGTGCCGTTGCGCCGGCTGTTTGTGTGTTTGCAAAAATATTATTGCGTATATCAAGGGCTGATGCTGTGCTAACGCCATTAATCATCATAGCAGATGGAACACCTAAAGGGCTTGTCTGGTTGCTGTTTAGGTTTACACTGTTGTAATAAATTTTATAGCCGTTGCCTGCACTTGCGTAAATCCCGTAACCATTTCTGGCTATGGTTGCATTACCATATCCGGCAACATCATACACAAAATTATTAGCCACGGTTATGTTTGCTGCTGTGCTGGTAGATGATAATCCAATGCCATAAGCACCATAGCCTCCGGTATTGGTATTTTTAATATTGCTGATAATGTTTTTCTGGATACTGATTCCACCGGAAGCAGATGCTACATTAATACCATAAACAGTAGATGTTGCGTTAGAACTAATATTGCTGATTGTATTAGCGGTTATACTGTTATTGCTGGCTGCAATTGCTGGGGTAATATTTATACCATAGGTTAATGCTGCTCCGCTACCACTATAGCCGATATTGGAAATTGAATTGCCCGATATGGTAGAATTAACGCTATTGAAATTTAAATGTATTCCATATCTTGGACCGGTAGTAACAGTGGCAAAATTACCGATATTATTATTGCTAATCACTGCCCCGTCAACACCATCAGCATAAATACCAAGCAGGTCTATCTGGTTAGTAGATGCAGCATTGATATCATTACCTGTAATGAGCACCGATCCATTACCCGCCGTTGGAGTCGCTGAACATAAGATGCCTATACTACTTTTTTGAATACTGTTATTTTGTATGGTTATGTTATTAAAATAGCCCGGGTTACCTCCAACTGTACCATCTGACAAAACAACGCAACTGGTGAGATTGACCATATTTGTGCAAATGGTGTTTTTTAATGCTGAATTACTGATGGGTACTGTACTTAATGAGCCATATAATATTACATTCGGGCCGGAAGCATTGGTATTTCTCAGCGTAAGGTTGCGGCTGCTTGTGCCGTTGTTAGAGCCATCAATAGTTACATTACTGCTTAAAATTCTAATGATGGGTTCGTTAGAACGGTTGCCGGTTACAGTAGGCGATAAACCTGCAATAGGTTTAATGGTTAAGGTAACAGTGCCCGATCCGCAGCCTGTATTTATTATCTGATAAAGGGGAACAGCATTGGTTTCTGTAACCAGCGGATCCACAATTTCAACCGTTGTATTACCCGATAAACCCAGATTATTTATAGAGCTGAATAAACCGCCGGTGGTTGTAAAAGCACTATAATCGCCGGTTAATGGGCCAACTGTAATGTAAGTACCCAAATCGTTTATAATGCTATAAAAGTTAATACCGCCTGTTATAGGAAAAGCGGCACTGGTAAGTGCTACAGAAGTTGGTGGTGCCGCAAAAGTACCGCTGTTGATGCTCACGTTGGGCGTACCATTAAGATCCTGCGCTACCACAAAATACTGAATGGTATTGCCCGATACTACACCACCGGGTAAAAGCGAATAATCAATAACAAATGTAAAGGGGCTGCTTGTATTTGTTGCTTCAGTATATTTCCAACCGGCAATAGTATTGGCATCGCCTACCCTTTGGTAATATACTCTGGGCCTTGTGCCCGAGGCTGTATTTACTCCATCTATATCGGTAATGGTGGCTGTAAAACTGCGGCTCGTAACGCAACTGGACTGGCTAAGGCCTGCGTAAGTAATTACCGGCCCAATGGCATCTAGCAACCGATTTTCATTTTTACCAGCTACAGCTATGCTATCTCCTGCAAAACTATCTACAGAAAATAAAAACGTTATAAAAAACAATATGTAAAAATGCTTCATCTTTTTTTAATAAAATAAACACTACCAGCAGGACATATTTTACTGCTGTTATCTGGTCAATAAGTAAGTGAATATCGGTTCTAAAGATTGAGGTAAGTCTGCTTTTTAAGACGATTCGGCAAATTATTACGGAACCAGGCTCTTAAAAAAATGCAACTTAAAGCTAAGTTTTAATAAATCAATAAAAATACCTGATTTTTTAAAGTACGTTAACAGGTTGCAGTTTATTAATTATAAAAAAACTCCAGGCATTAATAAAACTGCCTGGAGTAAAGTATTTAAAATGAACACTTAAATACAGAATGGTTGTTACACTACTGTTTTACAAACCGTATTACTTTAGATTGATCATCTGCTACACTGGCTTTAATGGAATAAGTGCCCGACGAAAGATTATTTACATTAACCGTTGCACTGTTAAACCCTGCAATTAATGAAATGGTTTGGCTGTTTACCAAACGGCCCTGCATATCAAAAATTACAATCTCCATTATACCGGCCTGTGCGCTGGCAACATTGAGTTTAAAATTACCGGCAACAACGGGGTTGGGTGCAATACTGATTATATCAAAACCTTTAACGGCATTTAATAATGCTACGGTTGTGCTATAAGTTACTTTACCATCGGCATCCACAATTTTAAGGCGGTAGTAGTTCATACCTTTTAATGGATTGGCATCGGTATAATCAAATGGCTGCTGGCAGCGGGCTGCATCGGCAGTAATGGTATTAATGCCTGTGTAATTGCGGGCATCGCTGCTGCGTTCCAATGTCATGGTTGCACGTGGTGAAGTTGTACAGGTAACTTTCCAGTTAAGTAAATGATTACTGCCCTGCCTGCGGCCGGTAAGGTAATTAACAACAATAGGTAATGGTGCAAAGTAAAAATTAGAATGTACATAAAAGC
>JANMBZ010000066.1:0-11665 GCA_031360765.1 Chitinophagaceae bacterium | reverse complement strand
AATCAACAAATATTTGTCAGTAAATGCAGGTGTAAAAAACATTTTTGATGTTAGTAATGTAAATAACAATGCGGCAGTATCAACCAGCGTACACAATGCCGGTTACAATGTAGCCATTGGTTATGGCCGCTCTTATTTTGTTGGTTTAAATTTTCAATGGAATAAAAAATAAAATCATCCCTTACTTATAAAAGATTCAATCATGATACGGTTTCAAAAAATAATAGTACCCGCTTTAGCAATCCTTACTTTCAGCGCCTGTAAAAAAGATGTTGATCCCATTTTAATTGCACCTACTTCTACAGGTGCTGAAGTAACCCTAAACGGCATTGCTGCAGCAGAAGCAGGAAATGTAGCAGGCAATTCGGTTTATCTTGATCTGTCGGCCGCCAAACAAACGCCTGTTTTACGTTCCGCCTGGGATCTGGGGTTTTATTGCGGCTCCGATTTTAGAGTAGTGCTGAACAACTTTGCTGTTGCCGGCGCCAAAGTGCTTGCAGCAAACAGCCTGGCAGATGTAACTGCCGCCGATACCATTGGTTTAACTTTAACCACCAGCCAGTTTAACCCGTTACCACCTGACCTTGCTTATTTTGATGATATAGCCGGCGATCTTACTAAAACTGTTATTCCTGCTATCTCAGCTGTAGATGCAGATAATAAAGTAATTATTTTAAACCGCGGCACCGGCGGTGGTATTGCTGCAAGGCCCTGGGTTAAATTAAGGGTTTTGCGTAACACAGCGGGTGGTTACACGTTGCAATATGCAGGCATACAGGAAACCACTTTTAGAACCATCAATGTTGGAAAAGATGCGGTGTATAATTTTAAAACGGTTTCTTTTGAGAATGGTGTGGTAGATGCACAACCCGAAAAAGAAAAGTGGGACCTGGTTTGGAGCTACTCTGTTTTTCAATCCAATTTTGGTGCAGGCCCCGTGCCATATAATTTCAGCGACCTGATAGCCGTAAATTACCTGGCCGGTGTTACGGTGGGCACTAAAATATATGCAGGTGCTGCTGCAGCTACTGCAGCTTATACAAATTTTAATAAAGACAGTGTAACCAATACAACATTTTCATCTGCCCGATGGTCCATTGGCAGCAGTTGGCGCAGCACGCAACCTGCAACCGGCGCCAGGCAGGATCGGTTTTATGTTATAAAAGATGCAACCGGCAATTATTACAAACTAAAATGCCAGAGCATGGGTATTGGTACGGACGGTGGTACCAGGGGAAAACCGGTATTTCAATATAGTTTGATAAAATAATTTTCATGCGCTAAAGACAAAGCTGCTCCCTCAACAGAGCAGCTTTTTTTTGCGTACATTTCGCTGCCAATGTTAGAAAGCTGCATGGCTGAAAGAATTTGCTTCGCAATTGAATCCGTAGTTGCTGTAACAGCATAAAGCATCATCATGCAAATAACAAAGCATCCACTTTTGATGGATGCTCATTTGTTTGTACCTGTTCTAAATATTTGTTTTCTGTGAGATATTGATCGGTAGTATATTGGGGATTAAGCGGAACCTGTATATTTTGTATTTTCTTTAAAATTTCGAAAAGTAAGACGGGAATAAGAATACCCCCGTCTTTTTACCCTAATAAAACCCTAAACCAGCAAAACTCTTCATTGTATATTTTTAGGAAACTTCCTGTCTTTTATTGTAAAAACAATATTGCGATTTTTGTGCCAAAGGCAAAAAAATGTGGATAACTACAGCCAGGAATGAGTGTTAACGGGGCTTACACTAAATGCCGGCATTTCTCTAACCGTGTTATTACCAACCCGTTCACGTACTTCACCGCCTAAATAATATCGATTGTAGCATTACCAAACCCCGCTATTACACTACCTTTGCCCACTTATTTTAAGCAACTTATCCCTGTTAAAATAAACAACAGAGATTTAAAAAAGTTTACAGAATTATATGAGTGGCAAATACACCGAATACCAGCAATTGAACCTTCCATCCATCAGCGAAGAAATACTGGCCAAATGGACAAAAGAGAACACTTTCGAAAAAAGTGTGAGCCTGCGTGAAGGATTTCCTCCCTTTGTATTTTACGAGGGTCCGCCAAGTGCCAATGGCATGCCCGGTATTCATCACGTAATTTCCAGAACGTTGAAGGACCTGGTTTGCCGCTACAAAACCATGCAGGGCTTCCAGGTAAAGCGTAAAGGCGGCTGGGACACACATGGCCTGCCTATTGAACTGGGTGTGGAGAAAGAACTAGGCATTACCAAAGAAGATATCGGCGTAAAAATATCGGTAGAAGATTATAATAAGAAATGCCGTGAAGTAGTTATGCGCTTTAAAGATAAGTGGGACGACATCACCCAAAAAATGGGTTATTGGGTTGATTTGAACAACCCGTACGTAACTTTTGAAAACAATTATGTAGAAAGCCTTTGGTGGTGTTTGAGTGAGTTGTACAAGAAAGGATATTTGTACGAGAGTGTAAGCATTCAGCCTTACTCGCCTGCGGCAGGTACGGGCTTATCAAGCCATGAGTTGAATCAGCCGGGCACTTATAAGGATGTGAAGGATACGAGTGTGGTGGCGATGTTCCGGGTTGGAATTGTGCAGAAACAAATAGCCAACATGCAATGGTTCCAGGATATAAATTTAGCTGAATTGATGACTGAAGATATTTTCCTGATGGCGTGGACAACAACACCATGGACTTTACCTTCAAACCTTGGACTTACAGTTGGGCCAAATATTGATTATGTTTTAATAAAAACATTTAACCCATATACTCATCTTCCTGTTAATGTTATTCTTGCTAAAAAATTGATAGGAAAATATTTTAAACCGGAGGGAGAAAATGGCGATTTTGAAAACTACACTGCTGATTTAAAATTGCAGCCGTGGAAAGTTTTAGCCGAATTTAAAGGAGATTTTTTAGAAGATGTAGAATACGAACAACTACTACCTTCCGAAGCAAACACTTTAGAAAAGATACAGGAAATCACACCCGGTGCTCAACCTTTCCGGGTTATCCTCGGTGATTTTGTTACCACCGAAGATGGTACCGGTATTGTACATACATCTCCTGCTTTTGGCGCAGACGATTTTAAAGTAGGCCAAAAAAATAACCTCGGCATTTTAACCCTGGTTGATAAGCAGGGAAAGTTTGTGGATGGCGTGGGCGAGTTCAGCGGCCGCTATGTAAAAAATTATAAAGACGAAAAAGATTACGTAGATGTGAATGTTGACATAGCCGTAAAATTAAAATTAGAGAACCGGGCTTTTAAGGTTGAAAAATACGAACACAATTATCCGCATTGCTGGAGAACCGATAAACCTATTATTTACTATCCATTGGATGCATGGTTCATAAAAACCACGGCTGTAAAAGACAGGATGGTTGAACTTAATAAAACCATCAACTGGAAACCCGCCAGCACCGGCACCGGCCGCTTTGGGAACTGGTTAGAGAATGTGGTTGACTGGAACCTGAGCCGCAGCCGCTTTTGGGGAACGCCCCTACCCATCTGGAAAACAGCAGAAGATGCTGATGGAAATAGAGAAGAATTATGCATTGGTTCTATTGCAGAGCTGAACAGCGAAATAAAAAAAGCTGCCGAAGTGTTGGGCGGCGAAACCAATAAGCATTACCTGCACGAAGGCATTCTTGATTTGCATAAACCTTATGTAGATGAAATTACATTGGTAAGCCCAAGCGGCAAACCCATGAAACGAGTGCCGGACCTGATTGATGTTTGGTTTGATAGTGGCGCCATGCCTTATGCCCAATGGCATTTCCCTTTTGAGAATGTAGAAACATTTGCAAAAAGTTACCCTGCCGATTTTATTGCAGAAGGTGTTGACCAGACAAGAGGCTGGTTTTACACGTTACATGCACTTGGGTCCTTGTTAAAAGAAAGTGTAGAGGAAAAATTGAAAGAACATGGCCTGTATCCGCCTGCATCTGGAGAGTTAAAAGGCCTTGCGTATAAAACAGTGGTGAGTAATGGCCTGGTGCTGGATAAAGCCGGCAACAAAATGAGCAAGCGCCTGGGCAATGTGGTTGATCCGTTTGTAACCATTGATAGTTTTGGTGCCGATGCTACCCGCTGGTACCTAATCACCAATGCATCGCCCTGGGATAGTTTAAAGTTTGATGTGGAAGGCATTAAAGAAGTGCAACGCAAATTCTTCGGCACACTATATAATACCTACCAGTTTTTTGCCCTGTATGCCAATGTAGATGGATTTGCTTTTAAAGAAGCGTACATTCCTGTTAAAGAAAGGCCAGAAATAGATCAATGGATCCTTTCTTCGCTTAACACATTAGTAAAAGAAGTACAGGAAAATTTTGATGCCTACGAGCCAACACAGGCCGGTCGTGCTATTGAAGATTTTGTAGATGCCCATTTGAGCAACTGGTATGTAAGGCTTTGCCGTAGGCGGTTTTGGAAAGGAGAATATGAGCACGATAAAATTTGTGCGTATCAAACCCTGTACGAATGTTTGGAAACACTTTGCAAATTAATGGCACCGGTTGCTCCGTTCTTTGCAGATTGGTTGTTTAATAATTTAAACAGCGTTTCAAACCGCTTTACTAATGAATCCGTACATCATACAGATTTTCCAAAAGCTGTTGAAGCCGTAATTGATATTGACCTGGAGAAAAGGATGCAGCTTGCACAGGATATTTCTTCCCTGATATTATCGCTTCGTAAAAGTAAAGATGTAAATATTAAAGTAAGGCAGCCTTTGCAAAAAGTGTTCATCCCGGCCATGGATGCAACCATGGAAGCAAGGATAAAAAAGGTAGAAGATATTATTAAGGCTGAAACAAATATTAAGGAAGTGGATGTGTTGGGTGCCGAAAATGACTTTATTAAGAAAAAAGCCAAAGCCAATTTTAAAACCCTTGGTAAAAAATTAGGGTCAAAAATGAAATGGGCTGCCGAACAAATTGCAGCATTTGATAATGCAACTATTGATAAAGTGCTGGAAAACGAGTTTTTACTAAACCCCGATTACAAAAATATCGGTGAAGAGCCGGTGATGATATCAGCAGAGGATCTGGAAATTGCAACAGACGAGATACCGGGTTACGAAGTTGCCGTAAAAGGTCAGTTAACAGTAGCATTAGATATAGTAATTACAGATGATCTGAAAAAAGAAGGCGATGCCAGGGAGTTTGTAAACCGTATTCAGAACATAAGAAAAGACAGTGGATTTAACCTGGCCGACCGTATAGATGTAATTATAAGTGAAAATGCTGTACTGCAACCGTCTTTAATTCAATATAAAGAGTATATTTGCGCCGAAATTCTAGCTGATTCGCTTGCTTTTACACCCGCCATTAACAACGGAATTGAGATTGAAGTGAATGATGCTATATTACAAGTGAACGTACTTAAAAAAGGATTATAGTATGGCTACAAAAAAGAAAGTTGCTAAACCAACAGCTAAAAAAGTTGTTAAACTGGTAAAGAAATCAGCTCCGGTTAAAAAGTCTGCTCCTAAAAAAGCAGTAGCTAAAAAACCTGTTGCTAAAAAACTCCCGATAGCTATCGGGACCAAAAAACCGGCTCCAAAGCCTGTAGTAAAGAAGGCAGTAAAACCAGTAAAAACAGCTAAAAAAGTTGAAAAAGTTGAAAAAGTTATAAAAAAGGTCGTAAAAAAACCAATTGTGGTAAAAAAAGCAGCAAAACCTTTTGCTAAACCTCCCGCAAAAAAAACCGTAATCAAACCCATGACAAAGAAGATTGAAGTAAAAAAAGCGCCTGTAAAACCTGTTGCTGTAAAAAAAGCCCCTGAAAAAGTTGTAGCAGCTCCAGTAAAGGCAAAATCGCCCGAAAAAGCAAAGGATATCAAAATTATTCCTGCCAAACCGGTTGTTTTACCAAAAATAAACACCAAAACGGCCCGTAAATACCAGCCAGATTTTACCAAGTCGGTATTGGATCAGCCTAAACACGATTTGGGAGCACCCATTAACCGTTATAGCGATGCCGACCTGGCCGAGTTCAGAGAGATCATTCAGCGTAAATTGGATTCTGCTAAAAAAGAACTGGCTTACCTGCAGGGTTTAATTACCCGCAAGGATGAAATGGGTGGCGATAACGATGATGCCCGTTACATGACCATGGAAGATGGTAGTATGAGCATGGAAAGAGAGCAATTGAGCCAGATGGCCAGCCGCCAGATCACTTTTATTGATCACCTGGAGAAAGCTGTAATGCGTATCGAAAACAAAACCTATGGCATTTGCCGTGTAACAGGCCAGTTGATAGACAAAGCCCGTTTACGTGCAGTACCACACGCTACCTTAAGCATGGAAGCAAAGATGGGAGCGGCTAAATAAAACCCCCTCCGCCTCCGCCAGCTGGCGGAGAAACTTTGGAGTAAGAATACTTGAAGAGAATGATTTATTTCATTCTCTTTTTTTGTGGTATTTTTAAATTGATTTCGAATATTATTATTGCATTTTAATCCGTGTAAATCTGTGAAATCCGTGGCTATTATGTTTAAAAAATTAAGAACCGTTATTTATTATGTACCCGACCTGCAGGCAGCAAAATTATGGTACAGCAAGCTCACCGGCGTGCAACCCTATTTTGATGAAGCCTTTTATGTAGGTTTTGATTTTAATGGTTGCGAACTGGGTTTACATCCGCAGGATGAAACCGTAACACCCGGCAACCAAACCGTAAGCCATTGGGCAGTTGATGAAATTGAAAACTGTGTAAAAAAATTAGTAGCCGAAGGAGCGACAGTTTTGGAGGATACATCAGATGTTGGCGGCGGTTTAAAAGTGGCAACGGTTATTGATCCGTGGGGTAATGCGGTGGGGTTAATTGAGGGAGCATGAGGCAAGTACTGATGAAGTAACCTTGAATCTGCCGGGGAGTTAACACGGCGTTACATCCCTATAACTTCCCTATAAGTTCCCTGTAACATCCCTATAAGTTCCCTTCTTCTATCTGTGGTCTCCTATTCTGGCTTTACAAATTAGATAATAAATACTATAAAGCTTGCACTAACGGCGCATCCGGTAAACTATAAATCCTGCAACCGGCAAAAGCAGCAGCCACCACCAATAATTACCGCTTTCTTTTTTTTGTGGCATACCAATATGCACAAAACCTGCCCAATAATATGGCGAAGCAAAATGGCCGTTTTCAATTTTGATGAGTTCTTTTTTTGCCAGGTAAATGGCATCGGCAGAACTGTTACTTTCCATATTTTTATATACGGACGTAAATAATGCTGCCGTGCTTTTATCATCTACATTCCAGTAGCTGGTAATTACATTTTTGGCGCCTGCATAATAAAAGCCACGGGCCAGGCTCATGGGGCCTTCGCTGCTGTTAAGTCGGCCCAGCCCGGTTTCGCAGGCACTTAACACCACCAGCGATGCATTGGTATGCATGGCATATAATTCATTCAGCAAAAGGCTGCTGTCTATAAATTCAATTTTAGGGTTGCTGTTGGCACCTGTATCGGCATAAGCATGGGTAGCAATATGCAGAATGCCCGAATTAGCAAACTGCTGTTTAAAATTACCCAGTGTAGCTTTTTCTTTTACAAAGCTGGTGGTGTTTTTATTGGCAGCAATTGCTGCTGCTTCCTGTAATGAAAACAGCAAAGGTTGCTGATGATTTTCACTATTTGAAAACACCGGTGCAAAAATGGTTGTGCTGTTAACAGGCGATTCGTTATTGTGGAGCTGTTTTAACAAGATAGCAGCCGAATAACCATACAACGTGTTACACTGGTTAACGAAATAGCCCGCCTGTTGCAGGTTTACCGTAAATGATGAATTTGTAATTAACGCATCAAAGGGCAAAAAACTTAATTTACCATCGGGTATGATGATTAGGTTTTTCCAGCCTTTATCGAATTGGTTTAACTGCAAAGTTGTGTACACTTTAAACGCCATTTTTTGATAAGCCAGTGGTTGGTTGCTGATGGCCGATGCTGTTTTAAAAAAGTAAAGCAGCGAATCAATTTGGGCAGACATGGTTGCATTGTACCTGATGAATTGTATGGGTTGGTTTTTATTTAAAACAAAACCATAAGTAACCGTATCTGCATTAAAAAATTCTATTAAGCCGGTATGTTCATTCAACAGATCGGCAGAAACTTTGGCTGCAGAAATACTGTCTTCTTTTTCCATCACAATTTTATAGGCAATGCTTTGGCGGCCCAGGGCTGTATTGGCAAAGAGCAGGTCATTCTCCAGTTTTGTTTTTTGCTGCTACAGTTTTTGTTTTGCAGAATCACCGCTTGATTCGGCAAGGCTGCGTTCGGTATATGCTAATTGTAATTGCAGTTTTTGGGTATTTTGATACAGCGTATCATTTTGCAAAGCTGCATTGGCTGCCAGATTTCTTTTTACAGATTCCAGCAAAACAAAGGCCTTGCTTTTTTCGGCAAACTCAAAAGCTTTTTGAGCCCACTGATTGTCTTTCGTGAGTTGGTATAACTGGTAACAAAGATTGATGGCTTTTTGGGAGCGTAGGCGGCTTTCGCTCAGCATCAATAATTTACTTTCATCGTAACTAAAGTACTGCATCAGTTTTTTTTCAACTTCAAAACTCAGGGTGTAGCATTGGATGGCAGTGGTGAGGTATTTGAGATTGGGGGTTTGTTGGTAGAACTCCTGAAGAATTTCGGCTTTTAAGTCTAATGCGTCTAATATCGGATTCTCTGAGTATAGTTGACTTTTAGTTGGTATTGAAAAAAGATTTGTTGTGTCAATTGGGCAAAAAGTGTTTAGTGATCTGTTAACATAATTCATGCTATTCTGAAGCAATGATTTTCTGAAATAAATAGTTCCCAGATTTAAATACAGTTTAGCAAATTCCCGGGAAGTTGGGTCTACTCCACCCAATGCTTTTAGTTTTATAGCATTATTAAAATCGGTTAATGCTGCATCATTATTTCCCAGTTCTTTTTGCATCGATCCACCAATGGAATATAACTCTGAAGAAAGGTCATTTTTATCTTCTTCTTCAAGTCCCTCGAGAAGTTTCCATCCGTTATTAAGGTTTTTTTGTGATTCTGGATAGTTATGCAACGCCAGATAATTATCCGCCAATTCGATATTCGAAAATGTTTTACTGTATAATTCAGCTTCGTTTTGTACCTCTTTCAAGTTTTCAATAGCCAGATCAAAACTGCTCTGGTATTTATAAGCAATTGCCAAGTTATTACAAGCCTTGTTGTAATTGATTTTGTCACTTTTCAAGAGAGCCTCCTCTTTACATTTGCTTAAATAATTTACGGCTTTACTATAATCTCCGTATCGGGTACTTATATTACCCAATGTAAGGTTGGCATAAATGGAATTATTGTTCACGTTCCATTTCTTATTTAGTAAAAGCAGTTCCTCTAAAAGTTCTTTACACTCGTTAAAATTTTCAGTGATTTCCATTTCATAGGCTTTGTAGGCAAGAGTTCTGGAATAATATCTGTACTGAGTTGTATCTCTTATCAAGTTATTATCAACCTGCAAAGTATTGTCCAAAAAAGCTATGGCAAGTTTTGTTTTATCGACGTTCAAAAGGCTGTCGTAGATAGCAAGATCTAAAATTGCTAAAATCCTAATATCCCTATTGATTATAGCTTTATCAAGTGATTTTATTGATTGCAAAATGAATACTGAATCCAAGCCAGAGTTAACTAAACTATCTTTTAGATTTGTTGAAAAGCTGAATTGAGTTTCAACCAAAGCCTTATTATCGCTATCAGAAGTACATTTACTGAAAAATACAATAAAAAGAACTACTGATAATAAATGTTTACTAAGCATCTAAAGCAATATACAATTTCCATAATAATTTTTTGTAATTGACTCCTTTAAAGGGCTATTGCACTTTTATATCCGTTATTTTCTTTACCTCCTTTCTTTCTCCTTTCGGATTGCCTTCACAATCAAAATACTGATTACATTTCATTTTGTCGCCACAGTACTTTAAATAATGGACTTTGGTAGTTACAGCATCTTCTGTTTTAAAATATATCATCGCATATGCCGGGAAACATGGCACTGTCCTTTGTGTTGATACTGAAAATTTAATTTCACCCATTGTACTGGGATCCATATTTCCCAATGCGGCAGCCTCGCCACCAATTAAATTAACCACCTTAACTGGCTTGTTTTCTCCATCAAAAGGGTTCAAAAGAATAAACCTCACTATTGCATATTGCTCTCTGCTTATCAAAAAACGATCTTGTCTTCTAAATATTTTTCTTACCGAATATTGTAGATTTTTACCCACAATATTTTTTCCAGCAATATTTGCACTGATATTTCTAATACTATTAACAGAATTAATATCAAATTTTGATGTAGGGAAATATACATCCACTGTTATAGAGTCTGCTGGCCCCGCTCCATCGTTTTGAAAATGAACTATGTAATCTATTGCATCTACTTTAGGCTCAAATCTACTGGAATTTGATCGGCATTTAATTGCATCTAAGCATTTGATTTTAGGAATAATATAGTTGGGATCATGAGGCCTGAGGGCAGTAGGATTTGCGTCATCATAAGGTATTGTAGAAAATACCATTTCTGAAAAATTGGGAGAACCATATCTTATCGGAGGATCTGTATTGGACATGGCATCAGGTATAAAATAAGCTCTTATATATGTTAAAGCCTCTTTAGCTATTTTAACATTATTATTTGTAAGTAAGGTAATAAATACATTGTATTCTGAATTCATATTGAGGTCTCCGCCAACATTAAATGTTACAAGGTTGCTATAGCCGGTTTCTATTACATCATTTACACGTTTTATCATACTTGTATTATTTGGAATTGAGCCGAAAGGTAAACATCCATAAGTAGTTAAATCTGCACGGGCTGAGATATTTGCACAATGTGAAACTAGTGAGCTATAAGTTCTGACCTGTCTGAAAGCAATACCATTAGCATCATTTAATACAGGATAAGAAGAAGTCATTGCAGGAACAGGAGTAAAGCCTGACAAAACATCATTATAATAGAATAAAATCTTTCCATTTCCGGTAAATGTCTTTTTAAAAGTTAAAACAATCTGTATAGTATCTTTCTCCAACAAGTCTTTAACATCGCTTGAAATCATGATATTTTTATCAACCGGAAGATAATTTTGGGGATTAGGGGATGAGTTGGCCGGAACTGTATATGGCTTAGATATTATTCTGGCAGTTGGATGCCCTCCATCATACTTACCCCTAAATGTCATTAAAGCATTTAATGACCCCGATGAAGATATTGGATTATAATCGGTTGTAAAACGTGTAGTAAACCGACCATCCCCATACTCCATAAATAAACAAGACACAGGCGCCTTTTCACCACTAGGCAATAACCCTGGTGTAGTGCTATATGGAAATCCATATGGTTGTATTGCAGTAAAAGAAGGGCTTCCTCCGGGTGGCGGAGGTGAAACAGTCAATTGAGCTCTCCCTTCAATTGTTAAGCAAATCAGAACAATCAATGTAGATAAATATCTTTTCATGTCATTAGTTTTAGTATGCACAAATATATAGGGAATGCCCCCCTTACAATAATCTATTGTGCATAATTTTAAAACAACTGATTGAAAACCTTTACTCATTGAGCCAACGGTAAAATATACATACCCTGATTATAGTTTTTGGGTTTGTTATTTATATTTTGCAACATGTCCTTTATAATCCACC
>JANMBZ010000040.1:0-3044 GCA_031360765.1 Chitinophagaceae bacterium | reverse complement strand
TTCTCTACCTGTTGCACCAAGCCATTAACTGCAAATTATGATCTTGCTGATGGATTTTCAAAAAGGAATATCAATCAGCAGGATAATACCATGTGGCGTTATCATAATATGCTGCCCGTGTTGCACAAGCAAAATATTGTTAGCCTGGGAGAAGGTATGACACCGGTTTTGCAGTTGAATACCCTGGGCGAAAAATATGCTTTACCTCAACTTTTTTTAAAAGACGAATCATTAAATCCAACCGGCAGTTTTAAAGCAAGGGGTTTAAGTGTAGCTGTTTCTAAGGCAAAAGAAATGGGTATAAAATCCTGCATAGTACCAACTGCAGGCAATGCAGGCGGTGCTTTGAGTGCTTATTGTGCAAAAGCTGGTATTGCGGCTACCGTTATTATGCCTAAACATACACCGTTAATATTTCAGCAGGAATGTATCTTGTATGGAGCCGAAGTTATTTTAGTAGAAGGCCTTATTAATGATTGCGGAAAACTTGCAAAAGCCATACAGCAACAGAAAGATGTTTTTGATATGTCAACCTTAAAAGAACCGTACCGGCTTGAAGGAAAAAAAACTTTAGGATATGAAATAGCAGAACAATTTAACTGGCAATTGCCAGATGTAATAGTTTATCCAACGGGCGGCGGTACCGGATTAATAGGTATCTGGAAAGCATTTAAAGAGATGATTGCTATGGGCTGGATAGAAAACAGACTTCCGAAAATGATTGCAGTGCAGTCTGCTAATTGCCAACCCATTATTTATTCATGGAAGGGTTTACATAGTGATGCATCTGCTTACAAAGGCAAAGCATCGCTTGCAAACGGATTGGCTGTGCCTAATCCTTTTGGTGAAGATTTAATAATGCAAACATTGAAAGAATCAGGAGGTTTTGCATTGACTGTTACAGAACCCGAAATGATTTCCGGCGTAAAAGAATTGTCAGCATCAGAAGGGATTTTGGTTGCGCCGGAAGGTGCCGCTGTTTGGAAAGGTTTATTAAAACTTATTGATGATGGATTTATAAACCGTGATGAAAAGATATTATTGCTGAATACAGGATCAGGATATAAATACCTTGAAAATATTTTTTAAAGAAGTTCTTATCAATGCATTTCAAATAATTTGGCAACACCAAAAGCCGCAGCAGCAGCCACTGCGCCAATCAGTGTAACTTTTAATGCACCCCACAAAGGATTAACACCGGTTATCTTACTTTTAAAATATCCAAAAACAAATAAGCATATCAGTGTAGCAACAACCGAAATTTTCAGGGCTTCATTTGAATCTCCAATAAAAAAATACGGACTTAATGGAATGATGCCGCCGGCTATATAAGAGAGCCCGATATTCAATGCACTTTTGGTAGCACGTTTAGGATCCGGCTTCTCTAATCCCAATTCATATTTCATCATAAAATCAACCCAGCGGTCTTTGTCCTGTGCAATTTCTGCAGTTGCCTGTTCCTGCAGGGCAGCACTTAAACCAATGTTGGCAAAAAATTCTTTGGTTTCTTCAAGCTCTTTATGGCGCAGGTTTTCCACTTCATCGTATTCTCTTTTTATTTCGCTGCTGTAATGATCTTGTTCTGTTTTTCCTGCAAGGTAACCGCCCAAACCCATGGCAATACTACCGGCTGCAATTTCAGCAATACCTGCAATAACAATGATGCTGCTTTGGTCAACTGCACCGCTTAAACCCGCTGCCAGCGCAAAGGGAACAGTAAGACCATCACTCATGCCAATAACAACATCCCGTAAAAGGTCGCTGCTTTTTAAATGAGATTCTATGTGGTCGTGATGAAGATGCGTATCCATAATTAATAATTAAAAAACTAAGTTACAATTTTAAGATGCAAAAAAAATGCCGCTGTTATTATTTCAGCGGCTGATGTTTATCATGTTTTAAACAGGCTGTTTTAAACTCCTCTCAATTATCCCTACACATTCCATCACCTGTTGTTCATTAATTACAAGTGGTGGTGCAAAACGTATCTTATCTCCATGCGTTGGTTTTGCTAACAAACCATTTTCTTTCAATAATAAACAAAGTTCCCATGCAGCATCGGGGTTGGTATGTTTAATTACAATTGCATTTAATAAACCTTTGCCACGTACAATGGATATAAATGGCGAGTTCAGTTTTTCAATTTCGCTACGCAATAAATTACCCATTGCTTCGGCATTAGTAGCCAGGTTTTCATCTTTTAAAACCTGTAAAGCAGTTATTGCAACTGCACATGCAAGTGGATTGCCTCCATAAGTACTTCCGTGTTCGCCTGGCTTTATGGTCATCATAATTTCATTATCACAAAGCACGGCACTAACAGGCAAAACCCCGCCGCTTAAGGCTTTGCCAAGTATCAAAACATCGGGCCGCACATTTTCATGATCGCATGCCAGCATTTTGCCCGTACGTGCAAGACCGGTTTGTATTTCATCTGCCACCATTAAAACATTGTACTCGTTGCACAAATTTCGTACGCCTTTATAATATCCTGCATCGGGCACAACTACACCGGCTTCGCCTTGTATGGGTTCAAATAAAAATGCAGCAACGTTTTTATACTGAAATGCTTTTTCAAGCGCCGTTAAATTATTATGTGGTATTGATTGGTAACCGGATATGAACGGACCGAAATTATTTTTTGCAGTAGGGTCAGTGCTGAAAGAAATTACATTAACGGTTCTGCCATGAAAATTACCATCACATACAATGATCTTCGCCTGACCATCAGGAATTCCTTTTACTTCATATGCCCATTTGCGGCAAAGTTTAATGGCTGTTTCTACAGCTTCTACACCGGTGTTCATAGGTAACACTTTATCGTACCCAAAATATCTGGTAATATACTTTTCATATTCACCCAGCAAGTTGCTGTGAAAAGCACGGGAGGTAAGTGTTAGCTTTTGTGCCTGCTCAACCAATGCTGCAATAATTTTTGGATGGCAATGCCCCTGGTTAACGGCAGAGTAGCCACTTAAAAAATCGTAGTAACGTTTGCCATCAACATCGTATAAAAAAACGCCTTCACCGCGGTTTAATACAAC
>JANMBZ010000037.1:0-12005 GCA_031360765.1 Chitinophagaceae bacterium | reverse complement strand
GCCTGGAACAAAAAAATTGATCAGCAACTGGCAACCCTTATCATAAATTAACAATCAGCACCGGTATTTTTAATTCGTGCCTTACGGTATTCACCGTTTCTCCATAAATAAAATCTTTTATTGCGGTGTGCCCGTGGGCGCCCATTACAATCATATCGGCTTCTGCTTCGTTGGCAATGCGTACAATTTCTTTCGATCTGTTTTTGTATCCTAAAAATCCTGTTGTGGTAAAACCACGGTTCTGTAATTGCAAAACATAATCATCCATCCGCTCTTTATCTTTTCTCGATTCGTAATCATCACTATCATTTCCCAATAGCCGGGCAGATGCACTTTCTACAATATGCAGCAGCAGGTAATGTGTGTTAGCTTTTCCTTGTCCAATGGCATAAGCAAGCAGCTTTTCATCGTTTTCACTAAAGTCGAGAGCGATAGCTATTTTATTAAAACTCGGAATTACCAGGTTATTCAGTGTGTTTATTTCGGAATGTATTTTAATGGAAACATCTTTTTTAACTTTTGTAATAAAAGGATGAATGATTATATAGATAAGCAGAGAAATACAAATTAGTGCTGCAATGCTTACCAATATTTTTTGCCACAAAGTTCCATCTGTAAAAACTTTACTCATTTCATTTGCCAGCATACTTAAATTTAAATACACCAGCACCGTGGCAATAACCCAGGCTGCTAATTTTTGCAATGGATTTATAGCAAATTTGCCCATTTTCTTTTTATCGCTTACAAAATGTATCAGCGGTATAATGGCAAAGCCTAATTGTAAACTCAAAATTACCTGGCTTAAAATCAGCAGGGCATCTACATTATTTTCGCCATAAATAACAATAACTATCAATGCCGGTATAATAGCTACCATCCTGGTTATAAGCCTGCGCAGCAAAGGGTTTATCCGCAAACTTAAATATCCTTCCATAATAATTTGCCCGGCCAATGTACCAGTAACCGTGCTGCTTTGCCCCGCAGCAATTAATGCAACCGCAAATAAAACCGGTGCAACGTTACCTAAAAATGATGGCAGTAAACGGTGAGCTTCTTTAATTTCTGCTACATCTGAATTACCGGTTTTAAAGAATACAGAAGCCGCTACAATTAAAATTGCAGCGTTTACAAAAAAAGCAAGGTTAAGGGCGATGGTTGTATCAATGCGGTTGAATTTAATTGCTTGTCTTATTCCGGCATCGGTACGGTCAATTTTTCTGGTTTGTACCAGTGCCGAATGCAGGTACAAATTATGAGGCATTACAGTAGCACCAATAATACCAATCGCAATGTACAATGCTTCACTGCTCATTTTAGTGGGAATAAAACCCGTGACAACTTCGCCAATGTCCGGAGCAGCTAAAAATATTTCAATTAAAAAAGAAATACCAATTACACCAACCAGGGTAATAATAAAAGCTTCCATTTTTCGCATGCCAAGCCGCTGCAAATAAAGTAATAGAAAAGTATCTAACACAGTTATTGAAACACCCCAAACCAATGGCAAGCCTGTTAATAATTGGATACCAATTGCCATTCCTAAAACTTCTGCAAGGTCGCAGGCTGCAATGGCAATTTCGGCGAGTATGTACAAAATAAAATTTACCGCTTTGGGATATGTTTCTCTGTTAGCCTGCGCCAGGTCACGCCCACGTACAATGCCCAGTCTTGCCGAAAGCCCCTGCAGCAAAAGCGCCATCAGGTTACTCATAAGCAAAACCCAAATTAATGTGTAACCAAACTTACTGCCACCGGCTAAATCGGTAGCCCAGTTACCTGGGTCCATATAACCAACGCTTACGAGGTATGCCGGGCCTAAAAAAGAAAATATTCTTCTCCAGCCGGTTTTCTTTACCGTGGTATCAATTGATTCATGTACTTCGCTTAACGAAGCATCATTTTTATTTTTACTTAGCATCATGTACAAAAACATTTTTAGCAACCTGTTCGCTTATGATGCAGGCACTTTGTTTTAAAACTTTAATTTCTAACGAGCCATCAAACTCAAACCGTTTTAATACCATTAGTTGTGTGCCTAAATTAATATTGTAATGCTTCAGCATGTCCAGCATTTGTTCAGTTTGGTTTCTTACAGAACTTACGGTAACATTTTTTTTAAAAGAAATATCTGTAAGGTTCTGCTGTTTTATAACGGTAATTTTGCCGTGCTTATCTGGTATAGGGTCGCCATGAGGATCAAACAACGGATTTCCCAAAAAATTATCAAGTCTTTGCACCAGTTCTTCGCTGCTTACATGTTCCAGTTGTTCTGCAATGGAATGTACTTTATCCCAATCAAATTTTAAATGCTCAACTAAAAAGTATTCCCAAAGCCTGTGTTTGCGTACCACATCTAGTGCTGCTTTTTTACCGGCTTCATTCAACTTAAAGCCTTTGTATTTTTCGTACTGCAACAGCTTTTTAGCTTTTAGTTTTTTCAGCATGTCGGTAACCGATGCAGCCCTGGTCTGCATTTCAGCCGCCAGAGAATTGGTATTTACTAAGCCTGTTTCCTGCTGCAGGTGATAAATCTGTTTTATATAATTTTCTTCGCTAGTGGTAAAACTCATAATAATGAAAATATTATTTAGACAAATCTAAAAATATAATTTTGTACAACCAAAATATTTTTGAACAGGCAGAAGTAAACAATTGGTAAATTGACGTGTTAAAAAAATGATTATGAGAAAAAATATAAGCTCCTGTTCTCCCTGGGAAGATATAGTTGGTTACTCCCGTGCGGTTAGGGTTGGCAATATTATAGAAGTTGCCGGTACAACAGCTATGGATGGAGATGTGTTAGTTGGAAGAGGAGATGTATATGCACAAACCGTTTTCATTTTTAAAAAAATTGAAAAAGCCTTGCATGAGGCTGGTGCAGCATTAACCGATGTAGTGCGTACCAGGATGTTTGTAACAGATATTAGCAAGTGGGAAGAAATTGGAAAAGCTCATGGCCAATTTTTTAAAGCGATTAAACCAGTAGCTACCATGCTCCAGGTTTCTAAACTGATAAATGTTGACTTGCTGATAGAAATTGAAGTGACTGCCATTGTACATAATATTTAACGTGTCATTTTTACATATCCATATATCTGAATTTTCCATTAATATTGCCACTTAAACCAATTTAACCTATTATGAATTTTTCTTCTTTTAATGTTCCTTACCCGGTTGATGAACAATACAAAAAGCGTATCGCCTATTTTTCGATGGAGTTTGCAATTAGCCAGCCGTTAAAAATTTACAGCGGCGGTTTAGGTTTTTTAAGTGGCTCACACATGCGTAGTGCATACGAGTTACGCCAGAACCTGGTAGGCATCGGCATTTTATGGAAATACGGATATTACGACCAGGCCCGCAATCAAGACCAGACCCTGCAGGTACAATGGAACGAGAAAATTTATAATTTTCTGGAAGATACCGGCATCAAATTTCAGATTGATATTCATGAGCACCCGGTTTGGGTAAAAGTTTGGTATTTAAATCCGGAAACATTTAAATCGGCCCCGCTGTTTTTACTGAGTACCGATTTGCCGGAGAACGATTATGTATCGCAAACAATTACACACCGTTTGTACGATGCCAATGTGGCTACCAAAGTTGCACAGTTTATATTATTAGGCGTTGGTGGGGCCAAGCTCATGGATGAATTGAATTTTAATCCGGAGCTCTATCATCTGAACGAAGCACATGGCATCAGCTCAGCATTTTACTTGTATAAAAAATTCAGAAATGTTGAAGATGTAAAAAAGCGATTGGTTTTTACAACCCATACACCCGAAGAAGCCGGTAACGAAAAGCATGATATTCATCTATGCGAAAAAATGGGTTATTTCTGCGGAATGAAATTGGATGATGTGAGAAAGATAACCGGTATGGAAGGCGATCTTTTTAACCATTCTTTAGCAGCATTGCGTTTTGCAAAACTTGCAAATGGTGTTAGCCAGTTGCATGGCGAAGTAAGCCGCCAGCTCTGGAAAAAATATGATGGTATTTGCGAAATTAAAGCCATCACCAATGCACAAAACTGGCATTACTGGGCTGATAAGCAGTTGTACCGTTTTATGGAAGAAAATAACGAAACTGCTTTTATTGACCGTAAAAGATATTTGAAGAAACGTGCTTTTGATGTAGTGGCCGATCAGACCGGGAAATTATTTAATCCTGATGTTTTTACCATTGTTTGGGCAAGGCGTTTTGCCGGTTACAAAAGAGCCGAATTGCTTACCCGTGATGAAGCAAGATTTGAAGCATTACTGAGCAATCCAAAATATCCGGTGCAGATCATCTGGGCCGGAAAGCCTTACCCGGTTGATTATCCAGCCATCAGCGATTTTAATATGCTGGTTCATCTCAGCAAAAAATACGATCATGTGGCAGTATGTATCGGTTACGAACTGGGTTTAAGTAAGCGTTTAAAACAGGCGTCAGATCTTTGGTTAAACAACCCACGTGTACCACGTGAGGCAAGCGGTACCAGTGGTATGACGGCCGCTATGAACGGCGCTGTTAATTGTAGCACAAATGACGGCTGGATCTGCGAATTTGTGAACCATGGTAACAATGGTTTTGTAGTACCACCAATCGATTATGCAAGCGTAAGCGTGCATGAGCAGGATGAATATGATTTGAATAAGTTGTACGAAATACTGGAGAACCAGGTATTGCCTTTGTACTACGATAACCCTGATGTATGGCGTGAAATAACCAGGAACGGCATGCGTGATGTGCGTTGGCAGTTTGACAGTAACCGCATGGCAAAAGAATATTACGAAATACTGTACAAATAATTTTATAACATCCCTGAAAAAATCAGGGATGTTTTATTTTAAAGAAAAATTTTAGGACTATGGATTCTTATTCAAAAAAACTAGAAATACGCTGGGCCGATCTGGATCCAAATTTTCATGTGCTGCATTCAAAGTACTACGATTTTGGAGCTTACTGCCGTATGGCATTTTTAACCGAGCATGGGCTTACACCTGCCGTGATGATTGAAAATAATATCGGACCCATTATTTTTAGAGAAGAATGTATTTTTAAAAGAGAAATAAAATTTGGCGATGAGTTGGAAGTGTTTTTAAAGCTGAGTAAATGTAACGAAGATGGCAGCCGCTGGAGCATGGTGCATGAACTGTGGATTAATGGCAATACACTGGCAGCAAATATTACCATTGATGGGGCCTGGCTGGATACCAAAATAAGAAAACTGGCAAAGCCGCCGGAAGTTTGTAAAATTGGATTGAACCAGATTCCTAAAACGGAAGATTTTAACCAATAGATGTAAAATGTCTTTTTGCTGACATGGAGGCGAAAACTGTACAGTTATATTTGCATAAATAATTAATCATGAAAAAATCAACACTTCTATTTTCTATTTTAATAACAATCACTTCCATAGTTTTTGCTCAAAAAGAAACTATTTATCCTACGGGATTAAAAGTTGGTGAAGCTGCACCCATGTTTACTGCAAAAGATCAGGATGGAAAAAAAGTAAATCTTAAAAAGGCATTAAAAAACGGACCGGTAATTATGCTTTTTTATCGTGGGCAATGGTGCCCTTTTTGTAATAAGCAGTTAAGTCATTTTTCAGATTCGTTACAAATGCTGAAAGCGAAAGGTGCAACGGTACTGGCTATTACGCCAGAAACAGCAGATAACGTGAAGAAGACAATCGAAAAAACTAAATCCTCTTTTCCGGTATTGGAAGATGCAGGCATGGCAATAATGAAACAGTACAAAGTGAATTTTGCAGTAGATGAAAATACCATCACAAAATACAAAGGCTACGGAATAGACTTTGATAAAGCCAACGGCGCTAATGGGGCCAATCTTCCGGTACCGGCAACATACATCATCGGTAAAGATGGTATTGTAAAATACGTTTTCTTTAATACCGATTACAGAAAGCGGGTCTCTGTTCAGGAAATATTAAACAACCTGTAATATCTTTTTAAATAAGAAGTGTTGCAAAAAATTATATTTGCAACACTTTTTATGTTTAACACAACCATCAATTTATATAAAAATGCTTACTCCGGCCTAACACGCCGAACATGGCTGCTTGCTGTTGTAATGCTGATAAACCGCAGCGGAACAATGGTGCTGGCATTTATGACACTTTATATCAATCACATTGGATACTCTACAAAACTGGCTGGCTTTGTTGTTGGTGTGTATGGAGTTGGCTCACTGGTTGGGGCTTTTATTGGCGGTAAAATAAGCGATCGTTTTGGCTTTTACTACACGCAATTTTTTTCTCTTTTTTGCGGCGGCATGCTTTTTATAACGCTGGGGCAAATGAAAACATACGCATCTATATGTGTGTGTACTTTTTTTCTGGCAATGGTTAACGAGTCTTTTCGTCCGGCAAATGCAACAGCCATAGCTCATTACAGCACAGCGCAAAACCGCACACAGGCTTTTTCAATAAACCGGCTTGCCATTAATTTAGGTTGGGGAGTAGGTGGGGCTTTGGGTGGTTTTCTTGCATCCATTAATTATAACCTGTTATTTTGGGTAGATGGGTTTACAAATATTTTTGCTGCATTGTTATTGCTATGGATTTTACCAAAAGTGAGTTTAAACCAGCAGCAGAATCTTTCTAAAACTTCGGATCAAAAAGTAAAAGTAACATCTGCCAATGCAGATAAAACATTTCTTTATTTTATTGCTTTGCAGGTTTTATTTTCGGTTTGTTTTTTTCAACTCTTTACAACCATTCCATTATATTTTAAAGAGGGGCTGCACATCAACGAATTCTGGATTGGAATCATAATGGCTATGAATGGGATTATCATTGCACTGGTAGAAATGGTAATTGTATTTAAACTGGAAGGCAGAAGGCCTTACCTGAGACTGATAACTTACGGCACCCTCATTATGGCTATATCTTTCTTTGTTTTAAACATACCTTTTGTGCATGGTTTTGCAATAGCTGTTTTCTCAATGTTATTGATGACGTTTGCTGAAATGACCTCCATGCCTTTTATGAACTCTTACTATATTTCCCGAAGCAGCGAAGGCAACAGGGGGCAATATGCTGCGTATTATACCATGGCCTGGAGTACTGCCCAAATAATTGGTAGTACAAGCGGCACACAGATTGCGTATGCAATTGGCTTTAATAACCTTTGGTGGATTATTGGGTGTATCTGTTTGCTAACTGCAATGGGCTATCAATGGCTACTCTCTAAACGTTAAAGTCTTTTACCCGACAATCTTTGTTATAACCGATAGCGTAATTTGTAAAAAAGAAGTTATGAAAAAAGCAATTTATTATGCCTGCCTGGTTGTTGCTGCCTGTTTAGTTATGCTGATGAATATTTCAAGTGCTGTGCCATCAAGGGGCAAGACGATTTTTAAAAGTACGGCCCAAGGTTTTGTTATTATGGAATTATTCACCTCGCAGGGTTGCAGCAGTTGCCCGCCTGCCGATGAGATACTGGCAATGTATGCAACTAAACAAGATGAACATATTATACCACTTGCTTTTCATGTTGATTACTGGAACCGTTTAGGGTGGATTGATTCATTTAGTAAAAATGAGTATTCGCAAAGACAAAGAGAATATGCTGAAAAACTAAATACAGAATCGGTTTATACTCCTCAGTTAATTATTAATGGCGAAACTGAATTAGTTGGAAGTAATAAAACGGAAATAGCAGAAAAAATTAAAGGCTACTTAAATAAAAAATCTGAAGGTAAGATTGAGATTTCTAACATGAGTATTGCAGATAAAATAGTGAAGGTTGAATATGCTATAAGTAACCTTGATATAGATTTGGATATAAATGCTGCGTTGGTACAAAAAAAAATTATTACAAATATAAAGGCAGGAGAGAACCGGGGTGTAACACTGAAAAATTGCAATGTAGTAAGAGACTTTAAAACACAAAAGCTAACAGCTTTACCAGGCTATTTTACATTTGAATTACCTGAAGGAAACATTGTAGAAAACTACATGGTTGTTTTGTTTGCACAAAATAAAAGTAACGGCAGCGTAAAAGCTGCCGTACAAAAAGACTTTAAATAAATTGGGATATTTTATTTGTAAATGCTGCTGGTGGTTGCTTTTGCACTTATCGGCATATCCTGTCCCATCATTGGGATACTGCCGGTAATATCAGCCACAGTTGTTCTTTTCTTTACCAATCCGGTTACAGTGTCGGTTACAATTTCGCCAACAGTTTTAGTCTCCGTTTTTATAACAAATTCCATTCCCTGAAAGTCTAATTTATTTACTGCATTCATTAAAAAATTAGATTGTATAATCGCTTCGCTACCTGTAACCGATTTTAAGGTGAATGTGCGTATGGTTTTAATATCCTTGGTTGTTGCAGTATCCGACCAGCTATCCCCCACAGATTTACCCTTTGGTATCATTTCAAATGCACCGGAAACTACTGCATCATCCGATCCATTATCCAAAAATACTTTCATCATATCAGCCATCGGGTTTGCATCTTCTGCATCTGCATCGGCTTTCTTTTCTTTCTTCTTTTCTGTAACAGCCATGCCGGTTGCATTATCAACCGTAATATCAACAGGCTTGTTTAATTTATCGTCGAATATTTTGGCTACCTGTTCATCATTGCCTGTTTTACTTTCCGAATCATAATTTGTTGCCTGTCCCATCATATTGGAGGTCATTTTCAACTTGGTAAGTGTGTTGGTGATGGTAGAAGTTTTAGGATTACTGTTTTTTACTTCTAATGCATTTATGGTAGAGGAGTTGCTGGTTAATTCCATGCCCATTGTAAGGGTAGCCTGCATCTCGATAGTGCTTTCTACAACTATTTTTTGTCCGCTGGCAAGTTTTATTTTACCAGTTGTTTGCGCAAATGTTAATCCTGAAAATGCAAGGCAAAGAAGGAATGTGGAATTTTTTTTCATGTATTTTTTTTATTGAACTGTAAAATTATCTACAAACAACATACGTTCTTAAATTGTTTGCAGTTTTGTAAAAAATTTAAGGTTTACATAGGTATGGGCATAAAATAAGGGCTATTCAATTAAGAATAGCCCCTAAAAGTTTTGAAGCATAGGTTTTAACCTACTACCTGCACGTTAACTGCGTTCATTCCTTTTTTGCCTTCCTGCAAATCGAACTCAACGCTGTCGCCTTCTTTAATATCGCTTATTAATCCACTTACGTGAACGAAAGTTTCTTTGTTAGAGTCATTGTGCTTAATAAAACCGAATCCTTTTTCAGAATTGAAAAACTTTACGGTGCCTTGTTGTTTGTCCATTTTTTTGTAATTGTATTGTATTAATAAAGTGCAAATATAGTGTTTTAGCGCAAATTGATGCAATTTTATTAATTGCATTGTTTTCCTTTTTGTTTTAAGCGTAAAATCCGGTAATTTTATCGTCGCCTTTAGCCCTCTTTTTTTTAAAATCGTAAAATTATTTTATGTCCAATGATTCAGCCACGGTAATTACGGGCACCGGGTGTTATATACCAGATTATGTTAAAACTAATCGTGATTTTACCGGCCATAATTTTTATGCCGACGATAACAAGGCGTTGGATATTGAACCACATATCATAGTAGAAAAATTTAAAAAAATAACTGGTATCGAGGAAAGACGGTATGCATCGGCAGACATCAACTCCTCAGATATGGCTGCCATTGCTGCACAAAAAGCGCTGGATGATGCCGGCTGCGATCCTGAAACCATTGACCAGATAATTGTGGCCCATAATTTTGGCAATGTTATAAAACACACCATTCAAACAGATGCCATGCCTGCTTTGGCGGCAAGGGTTAAGTATGCATTAAAAATTAAAAACCCATCCTGCGTACCTTACGATATTTTATTTGGTTGCCCCGGCTGGATACAAGGCGTAATACAGGCCGATGCTTATTTTAAAGCCGGTATTGCAAAAAAATGCCTGGTTATTGGTACCGAAACCTTATCCCGTGTTTTGGATGTGTACGACCGTGACAGCATGATTTTTTCGGATGGGGCAGGAGCTTGTGTGCTGGAATCAAAAAGTACTAATGATACTCAATCTGGCATTTTGGGTGCCAGTGTGCAATCGCACAGCGGAGATGAGTTAAGCTATCTGCACATGGGCAAATCTTACTATCCGGATTCTGATCCAAGGGTACGATACATAAAAATGAAGGGTAGAAAAGTGTATGAATACGCCATGAAACATGTGCCTGAAGCAATGAAAATATGCCTGGATAAAAGTGGCGTAAACATCAGCGAACTTAAAAAAATATTCATACACCAGGCCAACGAAAAAATGGATGAAGCCATTATAAAGGAACTCTACAAGTTGTACGGAATTGCAGAATTACCAGAAAACATTATGCCCATGAATATTCACAATTTGGGCAATAGTTCTGTTGCAACGGTACCTACATTATTGGATATGGTAAGAAAAGGATTGATGCCTGAGCATACCTTAAATTCAGGAGATGTTATACTTTTTGCATCGGTTGGCGCAGGGATGAATATTAATGCAGTTTGTTACAGGGTGTAATTTGAATTGTGCTGTTTAAGAAATACATTTTGAAATTTTGCTTTACAATTTTGCTGTCAGTCTGAGCTTGTCGAAGAAGGGTTAGCTTAATACAGCACCGGTTTCGACAAGCTCAACCTGACAGTTTTTAAACTCCTGCAATCCCCTTATTTAATAAATTCGGTTAAGAGCCTTAATTAGCCTACATTTGCAAGAAATTAGTATATGGTAAACGAAATGATTTCAAAGTTTTTAGAGCCCACACACCTGTCGAAAACATCCATTAAGATTGAGTTTAAAAAGAGAAATACCATTGTTGGTATTTTTATTGACTCTAACGATTACGAAGATTTAAAAGCAAAAAACTTCTGGCGTATAGTTTCAGAAGTTAATATTCCCGAGTGGAAAAAAACAAACGATAACAAACTGGCCAAAATTTTCAGCGGATCGGAGTTTACAAGAATTACCGTAGCAAAAGAAAAGAAAGAAGCAGTGGCATAATACAGATATTTAAGAGTTGGTGAAAAACCGATTTCTGAGCATAAAAAAAAGGACGCATGAATAATGTGTCCTTTTTTAGTTTGCTGAAGTTATTTGTCAGATGATTTTTGTTTGTGGTACTTCCATTATCAAATTTTCTCCATAACAGCCTGCGGGTGTCTGGTAACCGGGTTTAAAATTCCCTTCCAGTATTTTTTTGCTGATGAGCAAACTGCTGTGTGCAGTGAGTGTATATCCATCTAAGCAACTGATTGCTGCTGTAATTTTTTTTCCTGATGCGTTAGTAACTTCTCCCCAAACTAAACTGCTGCTGTTTTTCCTTTGTTCATCACTTGGTCCGGTAGGTTTTGCTTTTATTTTTTTGCGGATGATGTTGCGAACAAATTCTGTTCTTAACATCCAGTTAAAAGCCCATTGAAGCTTAAGTAGCCTGTAAACTTTTGGGGCCATGCCAGTGTAAGTTTCTATATTAGGTATGCCGGTTGTAGTGTATGCAGTTGAAACATCGCCCCAGGGAATGGTCATTACAAATAATTTCTTCTCTCCAAATTCCACCCACATACCTTTTTGCCCCAATGGCTTTCTTACAATTTTACCATTTTCCCTGGCAGCACCACCTTCACCAATTTTACCTGCCATGGTAATTGCCGTACCATGAGATAAGCCACCACCAACAGATGCAAAAGCCAGCTTTAAATGTGTTGCATCGGGCATTTTATTTTTTAACTGTAATGCAATGCAATCGGTAGGCACTACATCAAAACCTACCCCGGGCATTATCATAATGTTTTTTTCTTTACCTGCGTTATCGTATTTTTTCAGCATTTCAAAAACAGCAATGTCACCATTAATGTCAATATAATGCACGCCTGTTTTTAAACATGCTTCAATCATTTGCCTGGCTGTGTATGCATAAGGGCCAGCGGCATGCAAAACCAGTTTAACTGCTGCTAAAGCATTTTCTAACTGTGCTTCATTATCCAGGTCAATAATCCGATAGGAGAGTTGTAATTCATCGGCAAGT
>JANMBZ010000030.1:0-18735 GCA_031360765.1 Chitinophagaceae bacterium | reverse complement strand
TTATATTTTTCTAAAAACTCTTCTGCACCGCTAAAAGCCACCTGGTTCAGGTATTTGTCCACTTCTTCTTCAGTCATACCAATACCTGTATCAGATATGGTCAATGTCTTTTTCTCTTTATCAATCTTAATATCAATCCTCAAATCGCCCAATTCGCCTTTTGCCTCACCTATTGATGAAAGGGTTTTTAGCTTCTGGTTGGCATCAACCGCATTACTTACCAGCTCACGTATAAAAATGTCATGTTCGCTGTATAAAAATTTCTTAATAATAGGGAAAATATTCTCCGTTTGTACCCTTATACTGCCTTTTTGCATAGTTTAATATTTTTATGGGCAGGGTGCAAACATAGTACCAATTGATATTTGCTGTCAGCATGGCATAATCTCAAAAACAAAGGCCTCCAAAACGGAGGCCTTCATCAAATTTTATTTTATAAATCTTACCTGATCATAAACACCTTATCATCCCTAAAATCAGGGCTCGTAATTCTTAAACTGTAAACTCCAGGTGCAATGGTTGATGGCACTATAAAATTATCGTCAATAAAATTTACTGCGATAATGAGTTCGTGTTGAAAAACAGATTGGCCAATACTGTTGATGATTTGTACCTGGTAATGGCCTGGCTTGATACCTTTGTAAGTGTAATGCAGGTTTGTACCACGTAGTACAGGAACGGAATAGATTTTAAAACCATCAGGTATGTTTGTCATGGTGAAAGATAACTCGGCACCATAAGCAATACCACCATTATTAATAGCGTAGGCTTTGTAATAATATTTACCGCCCGGCACCAAACCATTTACCGTAGCAGAAAAACTGCCGCTGTTTAAATCAGTTGCATTTACTTTAGTACCCAGGCCATTTGCCAGGCCGCTGATGCCGCTGTATTCAAAACCATAAGTTGTAATTGGGCTGCAACCAACGTTGCTTACAGAACCATTTAATGTTACACTGTTTGGATTATTGATAGTGGCATTTCCGGTAACAACCGTACCAATTGTATTAACGCCACTGCCACTGGCAACTACATTAATTGTTGCTGCACCACCACCGCTAACCGGAATACTGCCGTTGTAAGATTGTACTGCTGTTGGCGTAAACTTCACAAACACCGTTTGTGTAAATGGCCCTGCCGGATGAGCTATACTCAAAGTTGGCGTATATGTTCCACCTGATGTTGTTGAGAATGTATAACCTGCTAAAGGACCAACATTTATATTGGCTGCAGTTACGGCATTGCTGTTTATAATAAATGAGTTTGGACCTGCAGTTGTGTTTAGACAGCTTGCACCAAAGGCTGTTAATGGTGTTGCAGTTAATACCGGGGCAGCAGTTGTAAATGAACCTTGTGATCCATAAGTTGTACCCCCTGCATTGGTGGCATAAGCATGATAATAATAGGTAGTGCTTGGTGCCAGACCGGTTAAAGTCGAACTGAAATTAATACCGGTTAAATTTGTTGAAGCAACTGCTGTACCTGTTCCGTTAGGAAAACCATTGATTGTACTAAATTCAATACCATAAGCAGTTACAGCCGTACAACCATTTGCAGGAATTGTACCTGCCACTGTTGCCGTTGTTTGTGTAATGGCGCTTGCAGCACCGCTGGTAACAGATGGTGCAGTATTCACGCCTGCACCGGTTGCAGCCACATTTTGTGTTGTACCACCACCGCCGCCAACAGCAATATTGCCGTTGTAAGATTGTACAGCCGTTGGTGTAAACTTCACAAATATCTGTTGACTGTATGAACCACCTGGTTGTGTTAAACTAAGCGTTGTTGTATAAGTACCGCCTGATGTTGTTGAATATGTAAATCCTGCCAAAGCAGCAACGGTTACATTAGCTGTGGTAAGATTTGTACCTGTTATTGTAAATGAATTAGGGCCAGCAGTTGTATTTAAACAAACATTACCAAACCCTGCCAGTGTTGATGCAGATAAAGTTGGTGTTGCTGTTGTAAATGTTCCCTGTGTACCATAAGCCGTACCACCATTGTTAGTAGCATAGGCATGAAAATAATAAATGGTTGATGGCGTAAGACCTGTTAAGTTAGAAGAGAAATTAATGCCCGTAAGGTTTGTTGAAGCCACCGCCGTTCCGCTACCATTAGGGAAACCATTGGTTGTGCTATACTCAATACCATATGCAGTTATAGCACTGCAACCATTTGATGGAATAGTACCTGCAACAGTTGCAGAAATAGAAGTAACAGCACTTGCTGCACCACTTGTAACCGTTGCAATGCTGTTAATACCTGCGCCAGATGCTGCCACATTTATCGCTGCTGCACCACCTCCACTTACCGGAATATTGCCGTTGTAAGATTGTACCAGAGTTGGTGTAAACTTCACAAATATTTGTTGACTGTATGTACCGCCTGGCTGTGTTAAACTTAACGAAGCAGTATAAGTACCGCCAGATGTTGTTGAGAAGGTAAAAGCTGTTAAAGGACCAACACTGATATTTGTATTATTTAAAGCCGAGCCATTTATTGTGAAAGAATTTGGCCCTGCAGTTGTATTTAAACAAACATTACCAAAAGCAGCAAGTGCTGTTGCACTTAATGTTGGTGTTAATGAAAGCGTGGTAAAAGTTTGCTCATTACCATAACCCGTGCCGCCTGCATTGGTTGCATAAGCATGGTAATAATAAACGGTGCCGGGTGTTAAACCTGCAGCATTTGATGAGAAATTGATACCGCTTAAATTAGTTGAGGGTACTGCTGTACCGGTACCGTTTGGAAAACCTGCAGTAGTGCTATACTCAACACCATAAGCAGTTACCGCACTGCAACCATTTGCAGGAATAGTACCGGCCAAAGTTGCTGAGGTTGTAGTAATTGCAGATGCTGCACCGGTTGTAACTGTTGGTACCGAGTTAACGCCTGCACCGGTTGCTGCAACGTTTACAGCTGTTGCGCCACCGCCACCAACAGCAATATTGCCGTTGTATGATTGTACTAGTGTTGGTGTAAACTGTACAAATATCTGCTGACTGTATGCACCGCCCGGCTGTGTTAAACTTAATGTGGTTGTATATGTACCACCCGATGTGGTTGAATAGGTAAAACCTGCTAATGCCGCTACAGTAACATTTGCTGCCGTAAGGTTAGAGCCTGTTATTGTAAATGAATTTGGCCCTGCGGTTGTATTGATACAAACATTGCCAAACCCTGTTAAAGCACTAACAGATAATGTTGGTGCTGCTCCGGTTACGAACGATTGCTGCGTACCATAACCTGTGCCCCCGGCATTGGTTGCATAAGCGTGATAATAATAAGTTGTTGCTGCAGTTAAGCCACTAACGTTTGATGAGAAGTTAATACCGCTCAGGTTGGTTGATGGCACTGCCGTTCCGATACCATTAGGGAAACCGTTGGTTGTGCTATACTCCACACCATAAGCAGTTACAGCACTGCAACCATTTGCCGGTATGGTACCTGCTAAAGTTGCTGATGTATTTGTGATGGTACTTGCTGCACCAGTTGTTACAGTGGGTATTGTGTTAACACCTGCACCACTTGCTGCAACATTTATTGCGGTTGCACCACCACCACTTACTGGTATATTGCCATTATAACTTTGTACCAAGGTTGGAGTAAATTTTACAAAAATCTGCTGGCTGTATGCTCCACCTGGTTGTGTTAAACTTAAAGTTGTTGTGTATGTACCGCCTGATGTTGTTGAATATGTAAAGCCTGCCAATGCACCAACAGTTACATTTGTAGCATTAAGAGCAGTACCTGTAATTGTAAAAGAATTTGGGCCGGCTGTTGTGTTGATGCAAACATTGCCAAAAGCAGTAAGTGCTGAAGCTGATAATGTTGGTGAGGCTGCTCCCGATGGTGTAACCTGCGCCCAGGTTGTACCTACACGCATTTCATCGAATTCAATAAACGGTGTGTTTGTTGTGTTATCCTGTCTTAAAAAAGCCCTGGCAACACTGGTCATATCTGTCCCCGGCACTGCGGTTGCATCTGCAGCAGGTTCGGCAGCACCAATGGCTGTGGTGTTAAGCCATATACGGGCCACATCATCTCCCACACCTGCATTAAAATCATAAGCTACTACAATAAAGCAAGGCGTACCGGGCGTTAAATCGACTGCAAGCCAGCTAACAGCAGAGTTACTTCTTGTGGATACGCCCACATTATATTTGCCTGCAGTTGTACTCAACCTCGTCCATACAGTTCCACCAAAAGTTGTTGTAGAAGCAGACTGAATAAAGCCATTAAAATATCCGCCGGCTGTTCCCAATGTACCTAACGCAGAAACATTTAGTATGAATGAGCGGTAAACCGATCCGGTAGTTTGCGAAGCAAAGTTTGTATAATAATCAGTTCCCGAACCGTCGAATTTTACCTTGTTACCTGCAGAAGCTGCAAGGCCTGCATAAGTTAAGCTTGTAGCATCAACTAAAATAGAATCTCCGGTATTGATGATTGACCATGGATTGCTGCCACCCTGGCTTTGGGCTGATAATCCTAAAACCGCATCAGGTGTGTATGTAAATTGCTCCGTAAGCAACTGGCTACGGCCAATGAGCGAAGCAGTTAAAAGAATAAATAAAAAGTATATTTTTTTCATAAAGAAAATTTGTATTGTGCTTATCAGATGTAAAATCTGTAAATCAGAAAGCTAAGCGTAATATTCCTGAACAGGAATATTACTCTTAGCTTATTTATAAAAGATTAAAGACCGGTAATTTTAATATCATCTACTTCCCATGCCGATGTTTTATCGCTGGCAGTTCCGGCAAGGTCAGCACCTTCGTACCTGAAAGCAACATAAACTGTTCCGATGTAAGCATTCAGATTGATATTACCTGAATTGGTAAAACCAGACGGAAAACTTGATGTAGTACTTCCTGGTGAAAGTATTGCCTGAGAGGTTAAATCGGTCCATACAACACCTGGTGCCCAAGGGTTTCCGGTGCCTGTATAATTGGTGGAAATTAAAACTTTCAGATCAGCTGGTACGGGTGTTCCACCGGGAGCTGTTGTTAAATAAAATCCTTGTAGCGTTTTAAAAGAAAGAGTTTTAGTAGTGCCGGTAAGTGCAACACCTTTGGTTACCAGCCAGGTAGTTACAGTGCTTTGCGCTGATCCAAACCCACTCATGTAAGCATATTTATTATTGCTGAAAATTCTCGAAGTCCATAATTCACTGGAAGCCTGTGCGCCATTAAACCAACCTGGTATTGCAGTTGTGGTATATGGAAAAGATGTAGCAGCCGTCTGGTTTTCAAAATCCTCGAACAAAAGTGTGCCGGCAGGTAATGCACAAGCATAAGGATTGGTAAATTTTACATCAGCAGTATCCCTTATGATCAATTGTTTGGTTGATCCAAATGTTGTGTAAATAGCATAAATGCTTCCACGGCCCTGTGCAACTCTTAGCCCTGCAAAATTTGCATAAGCACTTGTACGTACAATAATGGTTTGGTTAGCACAATTTTTAATATCCAGATTTACGGTGCTTTTATAAGCAGAAGTATCAGAATAAGTTGCATTTAAATTTGCAAATGCAAATCCATCCAACTGAATTAATGTTCCCAGGTATTTATCCTGCATATTGGTTGTAAGCTGCGCAAGTGTTACTAGATGAGGCACAACCGGATTGTTTAATGAACCTCCAATTACATATTGGTTAACAAGATTGGCAGGAATACCTTCAATTGATGGCACACCAGCAACATTAGCTTTTATACCCAGTTCCATAGTTCCATTATAATCGCTTATACAAAGCCCGTTACATTTAATAAATACTTTACGCCCTACAGGAAAAGTACCGTAAAGGCTATTAGCATCCAATAGTATCTGCAACCCACCTGTTGAATCTTCAATGTATAATTGTTTGTAAATATTCCCACCTTTATCGTCGGCAACCACAATACCAGAAATAATAATATCTGTAGTTATAACATTATACGCTCCGGAAACAGTATGCAATGCTTTCAAAGTTTTAATAGATGTATTGGCAACAATTGCCGGATCTACCGGGCCGGGCGGGTTATCAAAAGTTTTTTTACATGAACTTAATGTTCCTGAGGCAGCGATGATGATAACTGCCATTAATAATTTTACGATCTTATTCATAATATTTATTTTAAAAATTTATATGCTGTTTTTGTAATTGTTAAAATCTTAAACCAATGCTTGCGAAGAAATTGACACCGTAAGCATAAAAACGTTTGTCAGGAAATTTGTTAACATTCTTTTCTGCAAAATCAAAACGAAGTTGCTCATAACCACCTGAAACGATCTCTTCGTTATTGAGGATATTATTTACACCCAGGTTAAACAACAGGAAAGTTCTTTTATGCAATCCTTTAAAACGGTTGTTCATCAACCAGCTATATCCAGCAAAAAGATCAAGTGTATGTTGTGGTTTAAGCTTGGTCTGGTTAAGTATTGTATTCCAGTTGGCAGATGTAGGATCAACACCGTTTACTGCTGCAGCTGTTCGGCGAACGGGGTTAAAATCAAGCCACATCTGGTTAAAATAATTATAGTTTACGTTCACATACCAGTATTTGCGTGAGCGGTAGTTTATACCAACCGTGTAGGCCTCCTGGGGTGTAGGCAAATAATAGTTTTTTGAATAAACGGGTACATCTTTAGATAAAACAGCCGAACTGTTATCGGATGTTGTGGTAGCCAACTGGTTGGTATTGTACCTGTATCTGCCAATGGCTGCTGCTGCATTTAAAGTTAATCCTTTATAAAGAATTACCTCCGCACCTGTTTCTAGTCCAAATTGTTCTTTACCAATATTGCTGATGGCATAATTTACAAAACTTCGGGCATCATCATTGAAAAATGTAAGTACATTAGTTTGATGTTTGAATACAGTATAATAACCTGTTAAGCGGAATTTAACTGTAGGAGCAATCAACACATATCCTGCTTCGGCAGATGATATCTGTTCAGACCTCAGCTTGTCCTGCACAAAATCCCTTGTTCTTGGTGCCAGGTAAGCATTTTCAAAATAAGGAGCCCTTGTTTCGTAGGCTGCATTGGCATAGAAATAATTCCCCTGCGTAAGCTTATAAGTTAAACCTCCTTTAACTGAGTAATTATAAAATTCATGAGCGTCCGATTTTCCATAAGAATTATTCGGGAACAATCCGCTCTTTACATTACCCTGTCTTTGAAAGCGTGTGTACACATGCTCGGCACCAATAAAGAAATCCAGTTTTTTTAATTTCACATTGGTCTGCACCCAAGCAGTAGCTTTCTTTATATCAATATTATAATTGTAACCAAATTTATCGCCAACACCTACAATACGGTTGGGATTGTTCACATCATTTTGTGATGCATCTACTTCAGTAGGAAAATCTCTTTGTCCAAACTGGTTAATATCTACATAAAAAGCACCTCCTAAAAGATCATCTACTTTTTTATAGTAATTATTTTTCTGGCTCTCGTATGTTAACCCTGCTGTTAAATCAATATGACTATTGATTGATGTATTTAATGTAGTATTGATGTTATACTTTTCTGTATGAATAACCCTTTCTTCCACAATATAAACAGACCTGCGTCCGGTAACATTATTTCCCAATATACCATTAGCATTGTAAATAGTTTCTGAATTACCATAGTTGGCATTGTATAATGCATCCCAGTTTATCTGGCGCTTGTTTACATCACTTCTTAACTCATCATAAACACGCTGTGCAAGCACAGAATCTTTCTGATAACTTGGCAGATAACGGTAATAATCAGGCCTTGGGTCGGCAGCGTTGTACCAGTCAAGCCCTGTAGTGCTGCGGTTTCCATTCAAATAAGAACCTGCTGTAAGCAAAGTAGTTTTAGGCGTTATCTTCCACTCATGTGTAAGTATACCTACCGGTTGAAAAGATTTAGCAACACTTGCATTTCTTTTTTTACCATTCTGGTAACCCCAGTAAGGATTGTAATAATTAGTACCGGCAATATCCAGAATTTCTTTTACAGATGAGCCTTGTCGGCCACTTGTAGTAGGCGTTGCAAAAGCTACAAAAGAAAGCAGGTGTCGGTCGTTTATTTTTTTGTCGATGCCAATATATCCTGACCAGCCATCATAAAAAGTACCATCTGTAAAACCTTCATCGGCCCAGCGGCGTGAGCCTGCAATGCTGAACGCCCAGCCCTTTGCATTAAGCCCTGTTGAATGCGAAAAACTTACGCGGTTTGAATAATTGCGGTTTGACAGAGCGTAACCAACCTGTGTTTGCTTTCGTTGTTTAGATGCCCTGGTATCTATATTGGTAAACCCGCCAAGCCCTCCAAAAGAAAACTTGTTTGATTGCAAACCCGGTGTGTATTGCTTGTTACGCAACACATCATTGAGGCCGCCCCATAAACCATAAGGTGTAAAACCATTATCCAGGTTCTCCATGGGTACACCATTCATATTGGTCCCAAAAAGATCTGAATCGTAGCCCCTGATACGGAAACGTACAGCATTAAAATTAAAAGAGGCTGCATTTATAAATGGATTTCTACCGTTATTCAACTGCGAAGAAACATTTTGTGCACTTCCATCCTGATTATCATTTTCATCAAGCGAAACCACCGGAATATTATCCAGTACATTTTCACTTGCATCATTTAACAATGTGGAATCAATCTGTGCAATTATCGTAGTGTCGGGTTTTGCTTTTACCTGCGAGCATGCAACCTGTGCAAACCCAATCATCAGCAGTAATGTAGCAAGTGTAAATTTGTACTTATACATATATCGTTTTGTTAAAAAAGAATGCAATTTAGAGTATTTATCGGCATTTCCTTGAAAACTTTGTTATCAAATAGCTAACAGATAGCAATTACTAAAACATAGCATTTAATTAAATACATACGGCCGCTTTGCACAAACAAATTATAATTAGCTTTGCCCAAAATAAATTTAAATGAAAAGAGGAATTCCGGTTTTATTATTTGTTCTTTCATGTACAATTTTTTCCACCAAATCATTTGCGTGGGGCAAAAGAGGGCATGAACTTGTGGCACAGATCGCTTTCCGTTTTCTGGATGATTCAACACAGCAGATTGTAAAAAAATACCTGGGCAACCTGAGTATTGAAGAGGCTGCAAACTGGATGGATGATGAACGCAGTAACAGTTATTACAACTACATGCGTACCTGGCATTACTTAGATATGGATAAGGGAGAAAATTATACGCCTTCTACAGAAAGGAATATCCTTACAGTATTACACTCGGCCATTGTAGAACTGAAGCAATATAAAACGATGAAGAGAAAAGAGGTAAGGTATCGCTTGCTGCTTATATTTCATCTTATTGGAGATCTGCACCAGCCGCTTCATACAGGATATGCTATTGATAAAGGTGGTAATACTATACAGGTAACATCACCTTATGTTGGCGGCAACCTGCATAGCGTATGGGATACGCAGATAATTGAATATAAAAATGTAACACTTGATAGCTGCATGCAGACTTATGCTGCTTTAGATGCTAACCAGGTTTTGGAAATAAAAAAAATAAACGAACTTAAATGGATGTATCAGTCGCGTTCGTTGTTGGATACAGTGTATAGTTTTCAGGATAATTTTCTTGATAAAAAATATATTGATGGCAATATTGAAGTTATTAAAAAGCAACTGGTAATGGGTGGGCTTCGTCTGGCAAGTCTGCTTTCATCGATCTTCGCAAACAAATCCTGATATTTTTTTAATTGCAACATGTAATTTATTTACTTAACGGTAATGAATAAGTTAAATTTATTTATCAGGTAACCCAACAAAAAAACGAGTTTACCATTTATTAACACTGTAAGCTTTAACTTTACACCGTGTTACAGCATAGCATGAGAAATTCTTTGTACCTGAATTGACAACATTAAAATAATTGTTGATCATTTTCATTCGGTCATGTAAGAAAAATTGCTTTCTGTTTAATTACCCAAACCTTTAACCTTTATTTCCCGCTAAAAAGTTTCATAGACTTTAGAGCTGGCTGTTATTATTATAAATAAGATTGAAAAAAATTTAATGAAAAAAACTTTACAATTTGTTGCCAGCCTTTTTTTTATTGCTACACTAAATGCACAAACACCGGTACCAATGGGATATCAGCCATCGCTTACCTATACAGAAAACTTTAGCGACATTGCCAACTGGACCAATAATTTTGCAGCCGGTACCGGCGCAAACCGTTTTGCATCTGTAGGGGTAAATACAACTGGTGTAATTCCTTCTGCAACAAGAATTACAGCATCAACCGCAACATTTCAGGCTCCATTATCTTCCGGAAGTGGTGTGCATCGGGGTAACGAACAAACAATACCTACCAACTCAATTATATTATTGGCAGCGGGTACAACAGATAATGCTAACTCAGTAGCATTTGATTTATTGCTGGATTTTACTGGGGTAGATGCAGGTACATTAAGTTTTGACTGGGCAACCGTTTTTAACGGTGCAACAAACAGTAATAGAAACGGTTCGCTAAAAGTTTACGCAACAACCGATGGCGTTACTTATACAAATGTTACTGCCGCTTTTGTAACTAATTTTACAAATTACGTTGCGGCTTCCGGCACTATCAGCAATGTACTATTACCGTCGTCGTTTAATAATAGTGCAACTGCCAGGCTTCGTTTTTACTATCACAATGGTACAGGTGGCACAACAGGTTCGAGGCCCAAATTAAGTATTGATAATATTGTTGTAACGGCTGTTGCTAACACGGCTTGCGTAACACCAACCGCTCAACCAACCGGTTTGGTTTTTGGCACCATTACAAGTACGAGCATTGATGGAAGTTTTGCAGCAGCCAGCCCTGCACCCAATAATTATTTAGTAATTGCAAGCAATAACAATACCCTTACATCTTTACCGGTTGATGGCATCAATTATAATTTAGGCGATAATGTAGGTGATGGATTTGTAGTTGCCAATAGCAATGCGTTAGGTTTTTCTGCAACTGGTTTATCGCCCTCTACCACTTATTATTTTTACATTTTTTCGGTAAATAATATTTGCCTGGGCGGCACAAAATATTTAACTGTAAATCCGCTATTGGGCAATGCAACTACCATTGCAGGCCTACCTGCTTGTACAACACCCGCAGCGCAACCAACAGCTTTAAATTTTGGCACCACTACTGTAAACTCAATACAGGGCTCATTTACAGCTGCGGGGTCAACAGATGGTTACCTGGTTTTAAGAAGCACTGCAGCTTCACTAACAAATAATCCGGTTAATGGTGTAAGCTATGCAACGGGTAATATACTTGGCAATGCAACAGTTGTTCAGCAAAATAATTTTACCAATTTTACAGCAACGGGTTTATCATCGGTTACACTTTATTATTTTTATATTTTCAGTTATAACAATGCTGGTTGCAGTAATGGGCCTGCTTATAATACAACGGCTCCGCTAAGCGGTTCGCATTCAACAGCTGATTTATCGGCTTGTGCAACTCCAACTGCACAGCCAACTAATATTAGTTTTACATCTTCGGGCAATGCCATTGCAGGTGCTTTTAATGCCGGTAGCGGCTGCGATGGTTACCTGGTAATAAGAAGCACCAGTCCCACATTATCTGCAACGCCCATAAACAATACGGATTATAATTTGGGAGATGCTATTGGTGGTGGATTTGTAATATCCAATAATGCAGCAAAAAGTTTTTTAACAACTGGCCTTACTACAGGTACCACTTACTATTTTTATGTTTTTGCATTTAATAAATTATGCAGCGGCGGCACAAAATATTTATCGGTAAATCCATTGCAGGGCAATGCTGCCACTACCAATGATGCTGCAAACAATTATTATTTTGGCAACCTACATGCCCATTCTGATTATTCGGACGGTAACCAGGACAACCCCGGTTTTACACCTGATGATGACTATACATATGCCATGTCATCGCAGTGTATGGATTACCTGGGCATATCTGAGCACAATCATTTTACATCAAACAATAACCCTGGTAACAAATTAAGCACTTATGGTTTGGGCATAACTCAGGCAACTAACTTCACAACTGCACATCCTGCATTTGTTGCACTGTATGGTATGGAGTGGGGTGTTATAAGCAATGGCGGCCACGTGTTGGTGTATGGCGATGGAATGAATAACTTATGGGGCTGGGAAACCGGTAGCGGCGCATGGGGTGGAAGCAGCAACTATAATCAGTTTGTAGCAAAATCAGATTATACAAGCGGAACCGGTTTATTTGAAACAGTTAATAATAACAGCGCTACCAATACGTTTGCATCACTGGCGCATCCAAACGATAATGATTATGGCAACCTTGCCAACATTGCGTACAATGCAACTTTTGATGCTGCCATCAGCACAACAGCGGTTGAAAGCGGCCCTTCAACATCTACCAACACCAGCTACAGTAATCCCGGCTCTTCTATGAGTTATTTAGGGTATTACCAAAAATTGCTGGCCAAGGGTTATCATCTTGCACCAGGTATAGATCATGATAATCACAACACCACTTTTGGCAGAACAACTTATTCACGTTCGGCAGTGGTAACACCAAGTTTATCAAAAACAAATATCATCAGCGGCTTCCGCAACATGCATGTATACGCTACACAGGATTGCGATACCAAAGTTGATTTTACTTTGAATACAAAAATAATGGGCAGCAGTCTGGTAGCCGCCGGTGCGCCGGTTATTGCAGTTACACTTACAGATGTTTCTACTTCCACCGCAGGTGCTTTAATAAAATTGATGTTTGGCATACCAGGCAGTAACGTAAATGCTACTGAAATATATTCATCAACTGGAAGTAGTTTATTTTATGTTGATGATAATTTAGCAAACCTTGCTACTGGTTATTATTATATTGATATTACCAATGCAGGCAGTCGCATGGTTACTGCCCCGGTTTGGTACACCCGTTCCGATAACGGAGCTTTGCCAATTATTTTCAGTTCTTTTACCGCACAAAAACAAAATAAAATTGTAAAGCTGAGCTGGAGCACCGAACAGGAACAAAACAGCAGTCATTTTATTATAGAAAGATCTGCAGATGGCAGAATCTGGCAAAGCCTTGCCAGCATTGCAGCAGCAGGCAACAGCAATAACCATTTCGCATACATTGCTTACGATAATTTACCACTAACAGGTACAAGCTACTACCGCATTAAAGAAGTTGATAACGATGGCAGGTTACAGGTTTCGGTTGTAAGGCCTGTTAATTTTGATGCAGCATATTCAATATCGGTGGCACCAAACCCTGCAAATAATTTTATGGTTGTTACGATGGATAGAATCAACAATACGGCTTCAAACATTCAATTATATAATGCTGCTGGCAACTTGGTTTTTAGTGAAATAACAAATCAATCTAAAATCCACATTAATACTTCGGCATTATCAAGAGGATTGTATTTTATTAAGATTAGTAATGCAGGTGAAGTGGCAGTACAAAAGGTTTTGTTGCAGTAATATAAAACCTGAGGTAAAGTAAGCGATTTAATATTTATAAATTTATTTCACCCTTTTTTTGAGAGTTACAAGTGCATAGGAGTCATCAATTAGCTCCTTTAATTGCTTTGCAGATAAACGCCCATCCACAATTACCGTATTCCAGTGTTTTTTATTCATGTGAAAGCCTGGCAAGATTGATTCTGGATAAGCTTCCCTTAACTCTAAGGCTTTAGCAGGATCGCATTTTACATTAAAGCGCAAAGGAGAACTGTCTAATCCAGTTAAAAAAAATATTTTATCCTTCGTTTTAAACACAAGAGTATCTTCTCCAAAAGGAAAGCCTTCGGTAACATCCGGCTTCAGTAAAATGTATTCACGTATGGTTTCGATATTCATTTTTAACCAATGATCCTTTTAGCTTCTTCTAATTTTTTTCCAATTTGCCCGGTGAGGATATGCCAGAACATTACAAAATCGCTGGCCAGGCTCCACAGTGGATAAGTAAATGTTGCCGGTTTGTTTTTCTCAATAAAAAAATGACCAACCCATGAAAAGCCATAACCGCAAACGGGTATTAAAGCCAGCATCCACCATTTTTGTAAAACAATAGATACTATTAAAATGGTGAGTAGTCCCGCTGTACCAATAAAATGTAAAGTGCGGTTTGCGAAATCGCCATGCTCGGTTAAATAGTAAGGATAAAAACTCCAGAAACTTTTATATTTTTTTTCGGCTGCCATAAAATTATTTTTAGAAAAATACAAATTACAGTTCAATTAACCGATTTTTTTTACGGATACGTTTTGCAGCTCATTCAAACGGTACAAAACTTCATCCATCCGGTTTTTGGGGAAACCCGCCTTTATAATACAAAACAACTGCATTTCGTTGCTGAGTATGCTACAGTTAAACTGCTTCATTATCATCATCACTTCGTTCATTAAAGTATAATCAAACTCAATGTTGTAGCTTACTTCAATCTGCCGCTCAACAACCGGTGTAACCTGTAAAGCCAGTGCCGCAGCGGTTTTGTAGGCATTTATTAAACCCGGCACGCCAAGCATAGTGCCACCCCAATAGCGCACTACTATAATGGCAGTGTTGGTAATGCCTTTGCTATCAATTTGCCCAAGAATGGGTTTACCTGCCGTGCCGGAAGGCTCACCATCATCTGAGGACCGGAAATTATTTCCGTCCATACCAATGCGATAAGCAAAACAATGATGTACTGCTTTGGGATGTTCTTTTTTTAAATACTGCAATTCTTTTTTAAAATCATCGGCCGTTTCAATAGGGAATGCAAAGGCAATAAATTTGCTGCCGCGGTCTTTAAATTCTGCGTTGGATGGCCTTTCAATAGTTGTGTAAAAATCCGGCTCTTTCATCAAATTTTATTTATCGCATCATTCCAGAAAAATGAAATGGTATCATTTTGTATTTTTTCCTCCTGGTACAATTTATTATTTTTTAAAACAGGCGCACTTATTCCATTGTCAATCGTTAATTGCCCATTGGTAATAACCCTTGCTTCATCCCATAAATCTGCCTCAATAAATGATTGTAAAAGTTTAGCGCCTCCTTCTACAATTACTGATTGTATATTTATTGAATAAAGTGCTGCTGTAATTTGAGTAAGTAAATCATCTTCTTTGCTCAACTGATAATAAACGAGGTTTTCACTTTCTGCCTGTTTGCCATAATTAAATACAATCGTCTTGGCACTTCCATCAAGTAATTTTAAATACGCAGGTAATTTTAAGTTCAAATCCATTACCAATCTTAAAGGATTGTTACCGGTAAAAAGTCTGGCCGTTAAAGCAGGATCATCAAGCAAAGCTGTATTTGTTCCCACAAGAATTGCAGCTTCCTCACTCCGCCATTTATGTACCAACCGGTTGGTAAATTCATTGCTGATAAAAATTCTATCTCCAGTTTCACTCCCTATTTTTCCATTCTTGCTCTGTGCCCATTTTAAAATAATGTAAGGACGTTTCTTTTCATGAAAAGTAAAAAAACGTTGGTTTAGTTTAACACACTCCTTTTCTAACACACCAACCGATACCTCAATCCCTGCGGCTTTCAACCGCTCAATCCCTTTACCAGCAACGGCTTCAAAACTATCCTGGCAACCAATAACTACTTTAGCGATTTTATTTTTTATGATAAGATCTGCACACGGCGGCGTTTTACCATAATGAGCACAAGGCTCTAAAGAAACATACAAGGTGCTTTTTGTTATAAATTGTTTATCAACATCTGCAACACTGTTTATGCAATTCACTTCGGCATGTGCTTCGCCAAATTTTTTATGATAACCTTCGCCAATAATGCTGTCTTTATAAACCAATACGGCACCCACCATGGGATTGGGCGCTACCTCGCCAGCTCCCATGGCCGCTAATTGAAGGCAGCGTTGCATATATTGTTCATCAATTTTCAAGCTGCAAAAATACGCATCCATAAATAAACTAAGTTTGCTTTAATGATGATTAAAGAACTATACCGCAATTTTTTAGTGCAGTTGCAGAAAATGTATAGTCTCAGCGAAGCTACTGCCATTACCGATTGGGTTTTTGAAAAAATGGCTTCGCTCAAACGTACAGATATTTTAAAAAGCCCTGAAAAAATAATTACACCCGCTGCTGATGCACTAATTCAAAAAGCTTTACAGCAACTTTTATTACACAAACCCGTGCAATATGTTTTAGGCGAAGCCTGGTTTTACCACATGAAATTAAAAGTAAATGAGCATGTTTTAATTCCCCGACCTGAAACAGAAGAACTGGTGGAGCAACTGATTACAGATCGTAAATCAAAACTTACCGACCCCGCCATATTAGATATTGGCACTGGCAGCGGCTGCATCCCCATCGCCATAAAGAAAAATTTACCAGCTTCTAAATTAACAGCCATTGATGTAAGCAAATATGCACTGGCATTGGCAACAGAAAATGCAGCAATGCACAATGCGTATATTACTTTTACGCACCTCGATTTTTTGGATGAATCAAGATGGGTTTCCTTACCGGTGTTTGATATCATCATCAGTAATCCGCCATACATTCCTGTAAATGAAAAAGAAAAGCTTGCTAAAAATGTAACTCAGTTTGAACCACACCTTGCACTTTTTGTTCCCGATAAATCGCCATTGATTTTTTACGAAAAAATTGCCGCATTTGGCAGAGATCATTTAACGCACAACGGAAAAATTTACCTGGAAACACATGAGGATTATGCCCAACAAACCGCAGCATTATTCAGAGGCCATTATCAAACAGTGATGATAAAAAAAGACATGTACGGTAAAGAAAGGATGATTATTGTTACGGCTTAATATTGGCAGCCAGCTTGGCTTTGTTACGCTTGGCAGCTTCCATTATTTTAAATGCCATACCATAATAGGCAGATGTATCAATATTTAAAACAACAGTAGGGGTATCGGTAAATTTTTTATCTTTTTCTATTTCTTTTTTCAGTAAAGAATCAATGTACGCCATTTCAATTTGCTGCGTACCAATAAATACTTTTTGATCTTTGGTTACTGTTACCACAATGTTTTGGCTAACCTTGCTTTCGCTTTTACCTTTTGGATTGCTAACCTTAACCACATTAGGATTAGCCAATGTAGAAACAAGCAAAAAGAACATCAATAAAATAAACAACACATCATTCAGCGGACCAGCATCCACTTCATTATGATTATCCCTTAAACGGCTTCTTAAACTCATCTTTTTTTATTTCACTGATTTTTACTGATTACACGAATTCTTCATTATAAACCAATTCGTGTAATTAGTCGAATTCGTCAAATGCGTATTATTATCTCGTCGGCTCCTGTAGTATATCAATAAAATCTGCCTTGGCCGATTCCATTTTATTAACTGTTTTATTTATCTGCGTATCTAAATAACTATAACCCAGGTAACTTACAATTCCTATTATTAAACCGGTAGCCGAGGTAATCATTTTCACATACATCGCATCGGCTATATCCGGAATTGTAGGGTTAGCAACAGTTGCAAAATCTCTTAATAAAATTACCAGGCCTATAATGGTACCCACAAAACCAAACAACGGTGCAATACGGGCTATAACAGAAAGTACCGGCAGGTTTTTCTCCATTGTGTAAATTTCCAGCTTGCCTACATTATCCATGCTTTTTTCAATAGCATCAAGTGGTTTACCAATACGCTGTAATCCTTTGTCAATCATTTTTGCAACGGGATTGGGTGTATTTTTTGCAAGGCTACGGGCTGCCGTTACATTACCGTTTATGATGTGATCACGGATAATATTCATAAAATTATCCTCAATCTTGCTGGCTTTGCGTATGGTTATCAGGCGTTCAATAAAGAAAAAAATTGCCATAGCAAAAAATATAAACAGCGGTATCATCATCACCCCGCCCTTCATCAACATCGAAAATAAAGTTTCTTTACCTGCTGAGGTAGCAGCACCAATTCCAGTACTATCTATCTGCAAAAATATATTAAACATGTATGCTGGGTTTTATTTGTAAAATTAGTTGCGCCATAATTATGCCAAAACTTTTTCCATTCTGCAATGAAACGAAACAATCTTTCAATTACGATATAACAAAATGTTAATCTTCCCGGTGAACATTATTAATTGAAAATGCAGGCAGGCAAATACTCCAGTATTCACAGGCTTCTTCAAAGGGATTGCTGTAACGCACACGGCTTCCTTTTTTTATTAAAATACTTTGCCCGGCACTCACGGTAATTTTTTCTCCATCCACTTCAAATAATTTTTTACCGCGGCTCACCAAAGTGTATTCATCAAAATCGGGGTTTTGAAAAGGCTCACTCCAGCTTGCCGGCGCCAGCATGTGTGCAATGCTTAAACCAGTTTCGCCGGTAGAAGCACCAATATGTTCTTCAATTAATTTACCGTCGGTAGTTGGCACCACAAACGGATTATCCTGTTTAAAAAATGGCATATAAAAAGTTTTAAAAAACAAAAGTGCCGCAATTGCGGCACTTTACATTCATATTTTACAAATTATTTTTTACTTTCTAATTGTTGCATCGCCATAATCTGCTTCATGGTTTTTTCCATACCATCGCTGCCGCCATCTAAAAATATTACATTGCCTTTTCCATACTCCGCAAAATTTTTGATCGCTTCCACCCACATGCTGAACAAAATAACATTGGTATCCAGGTTTGCCTGTTTCATTTCCGTTGCAGCCTGGCTCATACCCTTGGCCACTTCTTGCCGGAACAACGCCACTCCCTGTCCACGCAACTGAGCTGCCAGCCTTTCGGCTTCAGCGGCAATTTTAATAGCATTACCT
>JANMBZ010000007.1:0-24197 GCA_031360765.1 Chitinophagaceae bacterium | reverse complement strand
GAGAAATACCGAAAGGCATATTGGAGTGGAAGAAGAAACAGGAGGCGAAGTGAAGAAAGAAGAAAAAGCACACGCATAAGAGTATAAAAATTTGAGGATATCAAACCAAGTAAAAAATAAAAAGTAAAAATTAAAAAGCAGAACCGTTTCACTTTTTTGAATTTTAACTTTTGACTTCAATTTAAGATATGTCATTACTAAAATACGAATCGCAACTAAGGGAACCGCTGGTAGATGGTAATAAAGATTACCACCAGGTAACGGAAGATATCATTCGTCCGATTGAGATGAAACCAAGCCGCCTCTGGTATATTGGTTTTTATATCAGCGTGGCCCTGTTATTATTTGGGGTGTATAGTGTTTACAGGGAGGTTACCTATGGTATTGGCCAGTGGAACGTAAATAAAACCATCGGCTGGGGTTGGGATATTACCAACTTTGTATGGTGGGTTGGTATTGGTCATGCGGGTACATTAATTTCGGCTATCTTATTATTATTTCGCCAGGGTTGGAGAACCGGTGTAAACCGTGCTGCAGAAGCTATGACAATTTTTGCGGTAATGTGCGCCGGCCAGTTTCCAATCTGGCATATGGGCCGTGTGTGGATGGCATTCTTTGTATTACCTTATCCAAACAGCCGTGGTCCTTTGTGGGTTAATTTTAACTCGCCGTTGCTTTGGGATGTATTTGCTATATCAACTTATTTCACCGTTTCATTATTGTTCTGGTACTCAGGTTTATTGCCCGATCTGGCAACGGTAAGAGACCGTGCAAAAACAAAGTTCCGTAAAATGTTTTATGGTGTTGCATCATTTGGCTGGAGCGGAAGCACCAAGCACTGGCAACGTCACGAATCTTTATCATTGGTATTGGCGGGTTTAAGTACACCGCTGGTATTATCGGTACACACTATTGTATCTTTCGATTTTGCAACTTCAATAGTTCCGGGTTGGCATACAACCATCTTTCCTCCTTACTTTGTGGCAGGAGCTGTATTTAGTGGTTTTGCAATGGTGCAAACGCTTATGATTATAGTAAGAAAAGTATTAAATCTTCAGGACTATATTACATTGGGCCACATTGAAGCTATGAACAAAGTAATTGTACTAACCGGTAGTATTGTGGGTTGTGCTTATTTAACTGAGTTGTTTATTGCCTGGTATGGACAGAATCCTTACGAGTGGTATGCATTTAAAGAGAACCGTGCCAACCTGTTCAGTCCTTATGGCTGGAGTTACTGGCTGATGATGTTCTGTAATGTGGTTTCGCCACAGTTGTTCTGGAGCCGTAAATTAAGAAGAAATATTACTGTAACATTCTTCATGAGCATCATTGTAAACATAGGTATGTGGTTTGAGCGTTTTGTAATCATTGTAACATCGGTTTATAGAGATTATTTGCCATCATCATGGAGTACCTACTACAGCCCGTCAATCTGGGAGATTGGTTTTTATCTGGGTACATTCGGTTTGTTCTTTACCTGTTTCTTCCTTTTTGCAAAATACTTCCCGGTTATTGCGGTAGCCGAGATCAAGTCTATTTTAAAAACAAGTGGAGAAAATTATAAAGTGAAGATGTCAGATATTGAAAAGGCAGATTCAGAGAAATTTTATATTGATGAAGTGGAGCATGCACATTAAAAACCCCCTCCGCCCGTCCTGAGCTTAGTCGAAGGAAAGAGGGAACTGGGAGTTCAATATTATAAGAGAAAGAGTTAAAAGTAAGTTTATGATTTTGAAGAAATCTAAAATCGTAAATCTAAAATCGTAAATAAATTGATATGGCTGGAGGAATTAAAAAATTTGTTGTAGGATCATTTGATGATGAAAATGTATTGTTTCCTGCGGTGAAAAATGTTCGCAAGGCGGGTTACAAAATACACGATGTATATACACCTTTTCCGGTGCATGGTTTAGATCATGCAATGGGCATTCGTGAAACCAGTTTGCACACCGCAGGTTTTATATATGCCATCACGGGAACTACCACCGCTCTTACATTTATGAGCTGGGTTTTTACCAAAGACTGGCCTTTAAATATTGGAGGTAAACCACACTTTGCTTTACCGGCCTGGATACCGATCACTTTTGAGTTAACGGTATTATTCTCTGCCGTAGGTATGGTGCTAACTTTTTGTTATTTGTGTAACCTGGCTCCGTTTGTAAAAAAACATCATTTTCACCCAAGAGCTACTGATGATCTGTTTGTAATGGCTATTGAGTGTACCGATAAAACAAATGATGCAGAAGTGCAGGCCTTTTTACAAAATGCAGGCGCACAGGAAATAAATGTACAGGTTGCCGAAACAGGATGGTGGATTGGAAGGTATCACAAAGAGCAAAAATTGTATAAAGAAGAGAAAGGTTATTAATAGTAATTACGAAGAGTAGAGAAGTAAATTTCTCATTTAATAAAAAGAAGATTACAAGAATGAAAAAAATCGCAATTATAGCAACCCTGATTTTATCAATGGCTGTAGTATTTATCGGTTGTAAAGATAAACGTGAGCCCGGCAGAATTTATATGCCGGATATGGCTTACAGCCGGGCATACGAAAGTTATGCATACCGTGACTCTGCCATTTTCACCATGGACCCAAACAGCGCAGGCCATAAAATATTTTTTAATAACCTGCCTCCGGCGGGTACTTTAAAAAGAGGCGAATTGTACCCATTTAATGTTCCAAACGATAGTAATGGTTTACTAGTTTTAAGCAACCAGGTTAAAAATCCTTTAGGTCCTTTAACCGGTAAAGATCTGGAAGAAGCAGGAAGGTTATTCAATATTAATTGTGCGGTTTGTCATGGCGCTAAAGCCGAAGCAAATGGCCCCTTGGCTGGAAAAGTAGGCGGTGTAAAAAATATCGTAACAGCATCACCAGGTTACAGCGATGGAAGAATATTTTTTGTGATGGAATATGGACAGAACAATATGGGTAGTTATGCATCGCAATTAAGCAGGGAGCAACGCTGGAGAATTGTACAGTACATAAGAACATTGGAAACAAAGGGAACAGAAACAGAAACTGCGGCTGCAAAACCAGACAGCGCAATGGCAAAAAAATAAAAGCATTAACACAAAATACAGATTAGATGGATCATCAATTTCAATTACCCGGTAGTTATAAAAAGTGGACGTATGGCCTGATTGCTGTCGGCGTAGTAGCATTGTTGTACGGTTTTATAATGTTTAACCCGCTGGCTCACCCCGTTCATGGCAGCGAAAATGTTAACAGCACCCGTTTTTGGGCAGTGCTTTTACAAAACAGCGTTTTCTTTTTATTAGTTGTAAATGCAGCCATGTTTTTTATATGCGTTACTACCATGGCAATGGCTGGTTGGGTTGTTGCTTTTAGAAGGGTATCTGAAGCTATTTCCAGTGTTGTGCCCATTCTTGGAGTTATTACATTTGTTATCTTAATGGCGATTGTTTTTGGTGGCCGTACAGATATTTATCATTGGCTGGATAAGGATGCAGTTGCAAGCGACCATATATTGAATGGGAAAAAAGGGTTTTTAAATCCGACCTTTTATGCTGTATGGTCTTTCTTTACTATTTTTCTTTGGTGGTTTTTGGGAAAGAAAATGCGTAGTCTTAGCTTGGAAAGTGATAAGAAAGGACCAATGGATTATGAAACAGGAAAAAAATGGGTTTGGAGCAATACGGTTTGGGCTTCTTTATATACTATTGTTTTTACCTTAACAGTAGCCTCAACTATTCCCTGGCTTTGGATAATGAGCATTGATGCACATTGGTATAGTACGATGTTTAGCTGGTACACTTTTGCAAGCACATTTGTCTCTGGCGTTTCACTGATTGCGCTGTATGTAATTTATTTAAAAAACCGCGGTCAGTTGGAATACGTAACCGAGGAGCATTTGCATGATCTCGGTAAATTCATGTTTGCCTTTTCTGTTTTCTGGACATATCTCTGGTTCTCCCAATACATGCTTATATGGTACAGTAATCAGCCCGAAGAAACTAAATACTTTATTGAAAGAATAGGCACTGCTACCAAGGCAGGTCCATACAAAGGCATTTTCTTCTTCAACTTAATAATAAACTTTTTATGTCCGTTATTAATATTGATGAAGAAAGGAGCAAAAAGAAACTGGACCCTCGTTACGGTTATGGCGGTAATGATCATCTTTGGGCACTGGGTCGACTTTTTTCAAATGGTAATGCCCGGCACTTTGCACGAACATTTTAGTTTGGGATTCTTTGAATTTGGTACTGCCAGTTTGTTTATAGGGTTAATCATGTGGGGAACAGGAAGATATCTAAGTACACACTCAATGCTGGCAAAAAATCATCCTTTCTTAAAAGAGAGTATGATACACCATACATAATAATAAAATTTGCTTTTGAGATACGAAAGCACTTAATATATAAGCAATTTTTAAACAAGAGATTAGAATAATATTTACAGAAAATAACTTTGAATCATGAAGGAGTTTTTATTTATAGCTTTAGGAGTACTGATTTTTGTAGTCATCTTTCAGATTGCAAAAGCCAGTGAGTACGTAAGCGTTTTAAAAGGCGAGGATAAAACCCGTAAACAAAATAATAAGATCAATGCTTTTCTATTGATAGGGTTTCTTGTTTTTGGCTTAATAGGCGTATGGTATTGTAATGATCTGTATTATGGTAAAACACTTTTTCCACAAGGCTCTGCTTCGGTAGAGGGAGAAAAATGGGACCAGATGTTTATGATAACTGTAGCAATTACCGGAGCTGTTTTTATTCTTACACAGGTTCTGTTATTCTGGTTCTGTTTTAAATACCAGGAAAAAGACGACAGAAAAGCATTTTATTTTCCGCATAATACAAAACTGGAATTAATCTGGACTACAGTTCCCGCAATCTTTTTAACTGTATTGGTGGTATTCGGTTTAAAATACTGGTTTAAGTTAACCGGCGATGCACCTAAAGATGCAATGGTGGTAGAAGTTACAGGCCACCAGTTTGCCTGGGAATTCAGGTACCCGGGAGCAGATAAAGTTTTAGGCAAAACAAATTTTAAATTATACACAGCTAAGAATAACCTCGGAGTAGATTTTGAAGATCCTGCAAGCAAAGACGATATTCACGTAAGTGCAACCATGCATATTCCTGTTGGGGTTCCACTCAAAATGGTAATTCATTCTCAGGATGTTATTCATGATGTTGGTCTGGTTCATTTCCGATTAAAGATGGATGCTGTACCAGGCATACCAACCACACAATGGTTTACACCTAAAATTACCACCGCAGATATGAAGAAGAAAACCGGTAACCCCGATTTTAATTTCGAAATTTCATGTGATCAGTTATGCGGTGCAAGTCATTATGCCATGCGTGGTGTAATTATTGTAGAAACTATGGAGGAATATAAAAAATGGCTGGCCGAACAAAAGTCTGAATATTATACTTTGTTCCCGGAGAAAAATCCGGTACAGACCGTTGCTGACAGCACAAAAAAAATAACTTCACAGGTATTGCCTGAAATAAAATAATTAAAAGGGTTTCGGTATATAGTTGCCGATAGAAGAAAAAAAAGCAAGAAAATGAGTAGCGTAGCCACATTACAGCAATCAGATGTTCACGTATCACACGATGCACATCACGAGCATCACCATCACGAAACGTTTATAACCAAATACGTTTTTAGCCAGGATCATAAAATGATTGCCAAACAATTTTTGGTAACCGGTATGATTTGGGCAATTATCGGCGGTTTGTTTTCTGTAATATTCCGTTTACAACTGGGTTATCCCGAATCAACTTTCCCCTGGCTGGAAGATTTACTGGGCCATTGGGCAGCAGGAGGTAAATTGAAACCTGAATTTTATTATGCATTGGTTACCATGCACGGAACAATCCTGGTGTTCTTTGTATTAACTGCAGGCCTAAGCGGCACTTTTGCAAACTTTTTAATTCCATTACAGGTTGGTGCAAGAGATATGGCTTCGCCGATGTTGAATATGTTGAGCTATTGGTTTTTCTTTTTAGCGTCTATCATCATGTTCTGCTCACTATTTATTCAAACTGGTCCTGCAAGTGGTGGATGGACAATTTATCCGCCATTAAGTGCCTTGGGCGATGCATCTACAGGAAGTGTACTTGGTATGGATTTCTGGCTGGTAAGTATGGCTATGTTTATTGTTTCTTCTTTATTGGGCGGACTTAACTATATTACCACCATCCTTAACATGCGTACAAAAGGTATGAGCATGACCCGTTTGCCATTAACCATCTGGGCATTGTTCTTTACCGCTGTGTTGGGTGTACTTTCTTTCCCTGTATTGTTATCAGGTGCCATCTTATTATTGTTCGATCGTAACCTGGGTACCAGCTTTTAATTAAGTGATATTGTTGTTGAAGGTAAAATTTTACCAAACGAAGGTGGTAGTGCTATTTTGTTCCAGCATTTATTCTGGTTCCTTGGCCATCCGGAAGTTTATATTATTCTATTACCAGCAATGGGCATGAGTTCTGAAATTATCAGCGTAAACAGCCGCAAACCTATATTTGGTTATATGGCGATGGTAGGCTCTGTGTTTGCAATTGCAATTCTGGCGTTTTTGGTTTGGGCGCATCATATGTTTGTAACCGGTCTTAATCCTTTCCTGGGTTCGGTTTTCGTGTTACTTACTTTGTTGATTGCTGTACCATCTGCTATTAAAGTGTTTAACTGGCTTACAACTTTGTGGCGAGCAAACATCCGTTTTACGCCAGCCATGTTATTCGCAATTGGTTTTGTTAGTTTATTTATCAGTGGAGGTTTAACAGGTATCTTCTTAGGTAACTCTGCATTGGATCTTCACCTACACGATACTTACTTTGTAGTTGCTCACTTCCATATTGTAATGGGTGTGGCATCTTTCTTTGGTATGTTTGCCGGTGTGTATCACTGGTTTCCTAAAATGTTTGGCCGCTATTTAAACAATACATTGGCTTATATCCATTTCTGGATAACTATTGTTGGTGCGTACTTAATTTTCTGGCCAATGCATTACCAGGGCCTTTCTAGTATGCCAAGAAGGTATTACGATTTCTCAAGCTGGACATCTTTTAACCAGTTTAGCGGCTTAAATGAGTTCATCAGTTTTGTTGCCATGATAGTTTTTGCTGCTCAGTTATTATTTGTTTTCAACTTCTTCTACAGCATGTTTAAAGGAAGAAAAGTAACTGATTCAAATCCATGGGGAGCTAATACATTAGAGTGGACAACACCAATCAATCCTGGACATGGAAACTGGCCTGGCGAAATTCCGGAAGTGTATCGTGGTGCTTATGACTATGCAAAAGATGGTAAAGAGTTTATTCCGCAGAATGTGCCTATCGGCGATGATGAAACAACGCATCATTAATTAAGGTTGTTAAAGAAGTCTGTGCGATTGTACAGGTATAAAAAATAGATTTTTGAATAATTCAGAACAGGAACCAAAAACCATCGCCAATTCAACCTCGTTTGCTTTGGTAAGTAAAGTGAAAGATTATTTTCAACTGATCAAGTTCACTTTAAGTTTTATGGTGGTGTTCAGCACGGTGGTTAGTTTTTTAATTGCACCCAATGAACAGTTTTACGTTCGGGAAAAATTAATATCAGTTCTTTTACTTTTTGTTGCAGGTATGTTGGTAACGGGTTCGGCAAATGCCATTAACCAGATTCTGGAAAAAAAATCGGATGGGTTAATGATGCGTACTGCCAAAAGGCCGGTTGCAAGCGGCAGAATGAGTGTGAACGAAGCAGGTATTTTTGCTTTTATAACCGGTGCTGCCGGCGTGTTTATGATGTGGAGATTTTTTAACACTGAGAGTGCAATGGTAAGTTTATTTAGCCTTTTTTTATATGGCTTTATTTACACACCACTCAAAAAAGTTAATTCAATTTCTGTATTGGTTGGTGCCATACCGGGCGCATTACCTTGTTTAATTGGCTGGGTTGCGGCTTATGGTAATGCACCAATCAGCTGGACGGGTGCATGGGTATTATTTGGGATTCAGTTTTTATGGCAGTTTCCGCATTTTTGGGCAATAGCCTGGCTGGCACATAAAGATTATACAAGTGCCGGTTTTAAATTGCTGCCTGCAGATAAAGGACCAACCAGATTTACCGCAATGCAAAGTATTATTTATAGTGCATTGATGATACCGATGGGCTTTGTACCTTATTTCACAGGTATAGCCGGCATAACAAGTTTATTTATTTTGTTGGCCTGTAATTTATGGATGGTGTATGTAAGTGTGATGTTGTTTATAAAAATGGATGCAAAGAGTGCAAGAAGGGTAATGTTCAGTTCTTATTTTTATCTGATGATTGTTTTGCTGGCTTTGTTTGCAAACAGGGTATAAAGCCCCCAAACCCCCTCCGCTCCCTAAAGGGGGAACTTGCGGAGATGAAAGCGAAGACTGTTGCGAAGACTTGAAAACATAATTAAAGTTGAATAAAGAAATAAAGTACAAGAGTGCGACGCCAATAAAGATGATGAGAGTTAATAAAGCCTGGCTAAAAAAAATGTTTATTTAAAATTCCCATTTGGGATAAAGTGATATGAGTACAGTGGTAATGGAACAAAGAAAAAAATTACATCCGCATAAGTTTACCCTGTGGGTTGGCATTGGTAGTTTACTGATGATGTTTGCGGGGTTAACAAGTGCTTATATAGTTAAGCGCAACCAGGCAAACTGGCAAACGTTTAATTTGCCAATTGCTTTTTGGTACAGCACTGCAGCAATAATACTAAGCAGTATAACCATTTACCTGGCGCAAAAAGCTTTTAAGCAGCGGATAATGCAAAAGTATCGGAGCCTGGTGGTAGCCACGCTGGTATTAGGAGTTCTTTTTATTGTTTTACAGTTGCTGGGTTTTCAACAACTGTGGGCAAAGCAGATAACACTTACAGCAAATGTATCTTACTCATTTATGTATGTGATTGTTGGCTTGCATGCCGCTCACGTTTTGGGAGGCCTGGTAGCATTGATAGTTTTGTTTTTAAAAGCGTTTAATACAAAAACAAGAAGCTATAATAGTATACCGGTTGAACTGGTAAGTACATACTGGCACTTTGTAGATATGCTCTGGATTTATTTATTGATATTTTTAATAATGATCCGGTAAAAAATTATTATTCAAGTTTTTATTATAGAATTTAAGAATTATGTCAACAACAGCGATACCAACAAATACCAAATGGTGGAATGGAGGAAGAAGTCCCTTCAACATAAGCTATGGTAAAGTAATGATGTGGTACTTTTTAATGAGTGATGCATTTACTTTTGGAGCATTCCTCATAAGCTATGGTACCATACGCTTTAGTGTAAACCATTGGGCCGATCCTAACCACGTGTTTAATGCATTCCCTTTCGCAGGCCATGCAAATTTGCCCCTGGCATTTGTAAGTCTGATGACTTTTATTTTGATCTTTAGTTCGGTAACCATGGTTTTAGCCGTTCATGAAGGACATAAAATGAATCGCAAAGGCGTTGAGAAATATATGATCTTAACGATACTTGGTGGTCTAGCATTTTTAGGGTGCCAGGCCTGGGAGTGGACACACATGATTACCGGCGACCATGCAGTTTTGGTAAACGGACAAATTGAACATTGGGGAACAACTGTAACCAGAAACCCTTGGGGACCCGAAGTGATGCACAATGGTGTATTAACAGCAACACCAGGGCCAATTGCATTTGGTGGCTACTTCTTTGGTATTACAGGCTTTCATGGCTTTCACGTGTTTAGCGGGGTTATTATTAACGTGGTTATGTATCTTAAAACAAAGTTTGGTCATTTTGATCAGCGTGGACATTATGAAATGATTGAAAAAGCAGGGTTGTACTGGCACTTTGTAGACCTGGTTTGGGTATTTGTGTTCCTTTGTTTTTATCTTGTTTAAAAAATTATTAAAAGCATTCTTTAAAATATAATTATGAGTTCACAAGTATCTTCTCCCGAAATTACACATGCTCCGGAACATGCATCAGGTACAGGACGTATCTGGAAAACATTTTGGGTATTATCTTTATTAACTGTTATAGAACTGGGCCTTGGTTACTTGTTATATTGGAAACACGGGCAATGGGGTTACTTACCCGTTATTTCTACAAAGCTTACTATTGCTATATTAACGCTTTTAAAAGCCTATTATATTGTTTCCATTTTTATGCATTTGGGAGATGAGATACGTAATATGATTATGACAATCATTGTTCCGCTCATGTTATTCGTATGGTTTATTGCTGCATTTCTTTGGGATGGTAATAGCTGGAAAACATTGCGCAATACAAATGGCGGAAGTCGCCCGGCACAAACAGAACAACATCAAACACCAGCAGTTGACGAACATGCAAAACCTTAATTTAGGATAAATAATTTTAAATATAAACCATCGCACAATTGCGGTGGTTTTTTGTTTTATACAATTAAATGATTTGTATTGCCGTAAATTTGCACCGGCATTAAAACACATTATGAACAAGAAAGCAGTTTTAGCATTGATGCTTGCATTGGTTATGCCATTTGCAGGATATTTTATTGTTGATTATTTAAGCAAAGATGCTGTACACATGCCACGCAGGTATTTTGAGCCCGAAAGAGTTGATGTGATAGAAAAAAACGGCAAAACCATAACAGACACTGTTTGGCATAAAGTAAAGAACATAGAATTTACAAACCAACTGGGTAAAAAAGTTTCCCTTTACGATCTGCAGGGAAAAATTATCGTGATTGATTTCTTTTTTACAAGATGCCCAAGCATTTGCCCGGGCATGGCAAGAAGTATGAAACGCTTGCAAGACTCATTTAAAAAGAACGACAGCATTGTGCAGTTCATTTCGATAAGTGTAGATCCTGAACACGACTCTGTACCACAATTGAGGGCATTTGCCGATCGTTACAATGCTAACCACGATAGCTGGTGGTTTGTAACCGGTAATAAAAAAGAAATTTACAATTTTGCGCTGAATGAATTAAAAGCGGGCCTGGCCGATACACAGGTTGATTCTGCTTTTATACATACCGAAAACTTTTTTTTACTCGATAGCAATTTTATTGTAAGAGGCTGGTACAACGGTTTTGACACCCTAAAGCAGGGAAGACTGGTACAAGATATACCGTTGCTGATGCTCGAGAAAGACAGAAAAAAACCTTCGGTGTTCCGGGAGTTTATACCCATATTACCCATGATATTTATTGCAATAGGAATTGTATTTGTTGTAGTAATTATTTTTAACCGACAAAAAAACAAACAGGAAAAAAGAGCATAAGTATGTTACAACCTTCACTAACTAAGAATGATAAAAAAGCAAAGCTTTTAATTTACACAGTATCTATTGTTGTTTTTGCAGCAGTATTTTTTTTAAGCCAGTTTAAATTAAATGTTCATCTGGGTTTTGATGTGCATGTGTTTGCTAAGGCAAATGCAATGATAAATTCTATGGTAGCCGTTTTGTTGCTGGCAGGCCTTTTTACCGCCAAACAAAAAAAGTATGAGTTGCATAAGAAAATAATGCTCACCGCTATTTTACTGTCCGTTTTGTTTTTACTTTCTTATATCGCCCATCATTTATTTGCCGGGGATACAAAATATGGAGATTTAAACCATGATGGAATACTGAGTGTTGATGAAAAAGCACTGGCCGGTAACCTGAGGATAGTTTATTATTTTATTTTGATAACCCATATCCCTCTGGCGGGCATTATACTTCCGTTTATTTTATTTACGGCTTACCGGGCATTGATTGGCGAGTACGAGCAACATAAAAAATTAGTTAGAATTACCTGGCCGGTTTGGTTTTATGTGGCTGTAACCGGTGTGGTGGTTTATTTGATGATAAGTCCTTATTACAATTAATTAAACTTATTTATTCATCACTTCTTCTGCTATAATTTTAAAGGGACTTAAATAAACAATTTTAACAGGAACAATATCATTTATTTTTACACCTTCTTTAAAAGGAAGTTTTACCTGAATTTTATCTCCTACCAGGTTTAAATAAGTGCCATGTGGCGTTGTTTTATAAACTACGGCATCAACCGGCGTATTTGCCTTATTCAATTTTACAGCAGTGTAAAACTCTGGGATATATTTATTATTATAAAGTTTTGCTGTTATCTTTTCCTTCTTATCCAGGTTTTCCAAAGCAAAAGTTACCGCCTCATTTAACTCTGCTTCAGTTGGTTTTATTTGCCAGGGCGATAAAGGCACTGGAAAAAATAGATAACTGTCAATCTCTTTCACAAAATATTTATCATCAACAACCTTTAAGTAACCTATAAAATTATTTTCAGTTGCAGCTTTGTTAATGAGAACATCCAGGGCGGTGTTGTACATAAACTGGATATTAGAAGCAGCCATGCGGTCGCCACGGTCAGAGAGTCCGGAAGTAAAAGTTACCGTATCTCCAATATGAAATACATGTTTTTTTTTAACCAGCTTTTTATCAATCCATTTTTGCTGATTTTTTTCATCAACATTACCATTAATCACTTTCTTCTTTCCGTTTTCTTCATACTCAATAATGATGTACTTTTTCTCATGGTTAACGAAAGTAACATTGCCTGTAAGTAAAGTATTGCTCATGATTGTTCTGTTTAGTAAAAGGATTACAGTAATGTAGTTATTTAAATGGAGCTTGATGTTTTAAATTATAATGCCAATGCTTCTGCCGGATTCCAAAACCTGGTTTTAAAATCAACTACTGTATCATTCTTAACAGCAACACCATCTTTTTTTAACAACTCTTCCATAGCGGTAGGTGTTGCAAAATGATGTTTACCGGTTAGCATTCCATTTCTGTTTACAACCCGTTGGGCTGGCACTTTTGGCTTAGCTACATGCGCTGCATTCATTGCCCAGCCTACCATACGGGCACTTAGCTTTGTGCCAAGATAAGCCGCAATGGCACCGTAAGATGTTACTTTGCCTTTCGGTATTTGTCTCACCACATCATAAACATCTGCAAAAAAACTGTACTCTTTTTGCGTGCTTTTAGGCTGTTCCTGCTCAACAGTTTTTTTAGTAAGATTATTTTTTTTCTTTATCATCTGATGCTAAAGATAACAAATGATGTCGTTTTGGATCCGGAACATTTACATAATTGTATGGACAATGCCTGCAACCATTGCCACAGCAATGCCCCCTGTCAAGATGATACTTTGCAGTTAATACAATAAAGCCCTGCTCGTTGTAATAAAAATCTTTGCCTTCAATCCAGTTGTTCATTTTTTTGTATTAATTGCTGCAATTCTTCATCAATATTTTTTATCTGCAAAGGCAAAGTAAATTTCAGGTAATGTATTTTTTTGCTTTGTGCAATATCCAGGCTTTCGTAGTGCGTTTTTATTTTCAGTTCTTCTTTTACAATAGCTTCGCTGTAAACATTGTTTGAGTCTTCAACAAATGTTAAATCATAAAGTTCGCCTACAGTTTTTGTAAAACCATACAGATCGGGCGAATCTGTTTTTAAATGAATAAAGCCGCCCGGTTTTAAAACATGCTGATACAACCTTAAAAACCGCGGATGCGTCAATCTTTTTTTAGCTTTTGAAACACGCAACTGCGGATCTGGGAATGTTATCCAGATTTCATCTACCTCCCCAGTTTTAAAATAATCAGTAATTTTTTCAATTTGCGTACGTAAAAAAGCTGCATTGCTTAAATTTTGTGCCAGGCATTTTTTTGCACCAATAAACATCCGGTTTCCTTTTACATCAACGCCAATAAAATTTGCATCGGTGTATAACTGTGCCAAGCCAACAGTATATTCACCTCTGCCGCAGGCTAATTCTAATATTAATGGATTTGTGTTTTTAAAGAAAGTCTGCCAATTTCCCTTCATATCCGATGGATATTCCAGCACATTGGCAAAGGTTTTTATTGCCGCAAAACGTTCTAATTTTTTTTGTGCCATAGCCGGTAAAGATAAATAAAGACCTTTTTAAAACAGACTGCAATTCAGAAAATTTCTTTTTAATAAAGCTGGTAAGAAACAGATATCAAAAAGAAATTGAGTAAATTTGTTTACAATTAAACAAAGCTACCAAATATGAATACAGTAATTGTACCTATAGATTTTTCTGAAACCTCCTTAAATGCTGTAAAATATGCGGCTCAACTATTAACGGGTCATTATGGTGTAACTATGATTTTATATCACAGTTACAGCAAGGCTTCAGAAGCGCAAACTGCTACTGAAAACCTTGAAGACCTGAAAAAAACTTTATTGAAAGATCAGGCTGTAAAAATTGAGGTTCTTGCGTTTGAAGAAAGTGATTTTGTAGATGGATTGGAAAAAACGGCCAGGCATCGTCGTGCCGACTTAATTATTATGGGCATTACCGGCCGCTCGGCAATTGCACAGGTATTTTTTGGGAGCAATACTTTAAAAATGGCCGAAAGAAAAGTATGCCCGGTATTGATTGTTCCGCAACAGGCAACATTCAGTCCGCTGAAAAATGTTATGCTCACTTCTGATTTTAAAAGTACAATAGATACTACACCTTCTATTCCAATTAAGGATTTCCTGGATGTTTTTAAGCCGAATCTGCATATAGTGAATGTTGATAATGAACATTATATTTCATTAACCGAAAGTTATGAAGTAGAAAAACAGGAACTAAAAAAGATGTTTGCAGAATATAACCCGGAGTTTTATTTTATGCGGTTGTTTGATGTGGATGAAGCCATTAACCTGTTTGCAGAAAGCAGAAATATTGATCTGATCATCGCCATACAAAAAAACAAATCCTTTATTGGTAAATTATTAAGCAGCAGCAGAACAAAAACATTATCATATCATAGCAAAATGCCCATATTGGTTATGCATGAGTAAAAGAGTTAAATATATTTTTTGCTCCCCGTTTTAGCGGGGAGTTTTTTTATGCTTATTAATTTCTTAAAGACTACTGATGATTTTATAATTTTTTATGTTTAAGAATACAATCACTTCTTCACATAAGCTATCACGTACCGTTAACAAAAGATCCCCTTTTTTATTTTTATCTGTATATGTTTTTATAGCTTCTGCCACAGAAGTATAAAACCCTTTGCCTCCAAGTTCAAGCTTTCCAACCTCGTCAATTACCAGCCAGTCTGGATTTCGGCTTAATGCACGCATTAAAATAGAATTAGCTTTTTCAAAAGCATCCATATAAAAATTAAATTTACCTATTGAGGTAATGGAAAGATTTGTGTTTGTAATATCAACACACTCAGCATCAAAAATTTCTTTTTTATCCAGATTTAAAAATTTACGGCTACCGTTTATATCAGGCATTAATATACCGTGAATATTTTTTTGCCGATTACACCATTGCAATAATTCCGTTGTTTTGCCGCTATGTATCGGCCTGGAGAAAATATAGATACTCATAGAGGATACTTAAGGGATGGGGTATTATCAGAACTTGTTTCAGTATAAGTTAGCGTGGTATAAATTAAAGCCTTAAAGAAAAAGTGCCACCTTTTAAAACCGCTCTGCAATTTACTTTGCTCCCAGGCTAATACTGTTAGTTTTTTTAATACTGGTAAAAAAGATATAGTCATTATAATTTCATCGCTGTACCTGCTTTGTTTTTTCTTTAATACTTTTTGAATTGTTTTTTTAAGTATCGGACCAATCAGCATAAACCATATTAGTAATGAAGATGCAGTCCACGCAATTGTTTTTATTACATCCAGCCAACCCTCTTTTTTATCTGCAGAAAAAAAGAATAGCATTAATGATAGCACGATCATTATAAATAAAAGAATCCATATTTTTTTGTAGCTGTTCTTTTTCACATGGCCACTATCTGTAATAAAATCTGTTTTAACCTCACAAAATTCTTTTGGAATAAAAACCGGGTTTGTAGTATTAAAATTCTTTATGGCACCATAAGCAAGCCATGCAATAACAAATCCACCAACAAAATAAATAAACAGGTACATGCCTACAATCCAATTACCTCCATTTAAAATAGCATTACCCAATTGCGTACTTACAAAAGCAACCATTTTATCCATCGCTTTCCAAAGTGATTCTCCAAAAAATAAAGTAAGAACCAGTAATTTCTGAATGGCAGATTCAAGCATAGCAATACTGCTTAGTAAAAAAATACTGATATAATTTACTCCTAGCAAACTAAAAAGTAAAAAGCCAAGCAATGCCTGAAACGAAACAGCTATATAAGCGGTAACCGGTGTAAAGGGTGCTGCCATTGCTTTTACAATCAAGACTATTAAAGCTGCTTTTAAAATCTGCCTGTATTTTTGTTCAGAAAATTCGGCGATCATGCAAATCATGATAACAGCCATGCCGCCCACCAGCAAACCGGTAAAAGGAATGTGTAGCGCATGCATAATTCCGCCGAGACCGCTTTCGGTAAATGCCCATAAAGCCGTAAGGCGCTGTATGGCATAGCCTCGTTGTTCTTTTGTAAAATGAGAATAAACCGGATTCATATTTACAAATATAATAAACGAAGGCTGCAATATTGTTTGATAAAGATGACAACATTTAATGCATTATGATATTTGTCTGCGTTAATGCAATTCGTTATTTTTATTGTTATTGATTGCATGTAAAAGCCAGTATATATTTCTGCTTTGTCTGTGTGTAGTTTCATACAATAAAAAAAATATGAGTAAAGATAAATCTGAGTTTATGCTTGAAGCAATCCGTCTGTCTATAAACAATGTGGAAGAAGGCAAAGGCGGACCATTTGGTGCTGTGGTTGTTAAAGATGGAAGAATAATTGCACGAGGTATAAACCAGGTTACAACAACCAACGACCCCACTGCACATGCCGAAGTAGTAGCCATACGAAATGCCTGCGCTGCTTTAAAAACTTTTCAGTTAGATGATTGCGAAATATATACCAGTTGCGAACCCTGTCCCATGTGCCTCGGTGCCATTTACTGGGCCAGGCCTGCAAAATTATTTTATGCCAATTCAAAAGAAGATGCAACCGCTATCAATTTTGATGACCAGTTCATTTACGAAGAAATGGCAAAACCAATTGCCGAAAGAAAATTATTTACACAACAAATTTTACGGGAAGAAGCTTTGGAGGCATTTAAAAAATGGAGTGAGAGCACAATTAAAAGGGATTATTAAATGATTCAGTTTATTTTAAATAACCAGTTGGTAAATGCTACACAGTCTTCGGGCAGTACGGTGCTTGATTATATCAGGTATTATAAAAGGCTGGTTGGTACCAAGATTGGCTGCCGTGAAGGTGATTGCGGAGCCTGTACCATTTTAGTGGGTGATTTTGAAAACGGTAAATTGGTTTACCGTTCTATGACCAGTTGTTTGATGCCCCTTGGTAATGCCAATGGAAAACATATTGTTTCAGTTGAAGGAATTAATATGAAAGAGCTTTCTCCCGTACAACAGGCAATGGTTGATACCAATGGAACACAATGCGGATTTTGTACCATTGGTTTTGTAATGTCGTTAACCGGTTTTGTCTTGAATGAAACAGCAAAGCAAAATCATGATGCCATCGCTGCCATTGATGGAAATATTTGCAGGTGTACTGGTTACAAATCTATTGAAAGAGCTGCAGCCATTCTTTCTGAAAAAATAAATGATAAACCCGATCAGGAAACAATTGCCTGGCTGGTTGATCATAATTTTATCCCCGAATATTTTCTGCAAATAAAAGAGAGGCTTACCCAACTAAGGGAAAAGAAAAACGAAACAGCATCAACAATAAATCCTGTTGTTCAAAAATTAATACTTGGTGGTGGAACCGACCTGATTGTACAAAAAGCACTAACTGTAAAAAAGGCTGTAGTAAAAAATTTGTTTGATAACAATCAATTGCGGCAAATTAAATTCGAAAATGGCCAGTGCGAAATTGGAGCTGCTGTTACACTTACTGCATTTGCAGAATCAGCATTGATACAAAGTTTTTTTCCTGACTTGAAAAAATACATCAAACTCATTTCCTCTACACCCATCCGCAATATGGCTACCATGGCCGGGAACCTGGTAAATGCATCGCCCATTGGCGATATGAGCATTTTCTTTTTGGCACTCGATAGCGAACTTGTTTTGAATAAGAACGGAACAGCAAGAACCATAAAACTCAATAACTTTTACAATGGGTATAAGCAAATTGATAAAGATGCGGATGAGATAATTGAGAAAATAATTTTTACGCCACCACAAAAAAACTATTTCAATTTTGAAAAAGTAAGCAAGCGTACACATTTGGATATTGCCAGTGTAAACGCTGCCTGCCAGATGCAAATAAATAATGATGGTGTCATTGAGGATATTCATCTTTCAGCCGGAGGTATAGCTCCATTCCCTAAGTATCTAAAAGACACAGCTACTTTTTTAACAGGAAAGAAGATCAATGCAGAAAATTTAAAAGCTGCTATTGAAGTTATGAATACAGAGATTGCACCCATCAGCGATGCAAGGGGAACGAAGGAATACAAAAGGCTTTTACTTAGACAATTATTTCTGGCGCATTTTCAAAGAATAAATGAAAAAACGAATTTAGTAGTAGCAGATATTTTAAAACCGTTATAAAAAATTGCCAACCGGTAAAAATGGAGAATACAATTGGTAATATAGATGCAGCAGGCCATGTAACTGGTAAATCAATCTACGTGGATGATATACCAGTAATGGAAGGTATGCTGTTTGTAAAGGTTTTTGATTCGCCCATAGCTCACGGCAAAATAACAAACTTAAATTTTTCTGCTGCTGAGCAAATGGAAGGCATCGTAAAAATATTTTCTTATAAAGATGTGCCCGGCGAAAATCAGATTGGTGGTATCATACAAGACGAACCATTGCTGGCAGACCATGAAGTCCATTATCGTGGACAACCTATTCTATTGATTGTTGCAGAAAATGAAGACGCTGCTGAAGAAGCAATCAAAGTAATAAAAATAGAAATTGATCCCCTGCCAATCATCACCGACCCAAGAGTGGCATTTGCACATGGAAAATTATTAAGCCCATCCAGAAAATTTGTAAAAGGAAATGTGCAGGAAGCTTTTACTTCATGCAAATACATTTTTGAAGGGCAAACAGAATCAGGCGGGCAGGAACAACTGTATTTAGAAACACAGGGAGCGTATGCATACCCAACCGAACACAATAGTGTAAAAATATTTTCATCTACACAAGGCCCTACACAGGTGCAACGCACAGTTGCAAGAGTATTGGGTGTAGGCATGAATAAAGTTGAAGTAGATGTGCCACGCCTCGGCGGCGGCTTTGGCGGTAAAGAAGATCAGGCATCGGCATGGGGTGCAATGGCCGCCATGGTTGCGTGGATATTAAAGTGCCCGGCCAAATGTATTCCACATCGCATGGAAGATATGCGGATGACCGGCAAAAGAAACCCGTACAGCAGCGATTATAAAATTGGTTTGGATGAAGACCTGAATATTGTTGCCTACGAAGCAACATTTTATCAAAACGGTGGTGCAGCTGCAGATCTGTCACCTGCAATTTTAGAACGAACTTTATTTCATGCAACTAACAGTTATCATATTCCCAATGTTGCTGTTACTGCACATTCCTGCAAAACAAATCTTCCTCCAAATACGGCATTCCGTGGCTTTGGTGGTCCGCAGGGGATGTTTGTTATAGAATCAGCAATTGATCTTGCAGCAAAATCTTTAAAGGTTGAAACTGATTTCATTCAGCGAAAAAATATGATGGATAACGGAGATGAATTTCCCTACGGGCAAATTGTAAAGGAATGCCAGGCAAAAAATTGCTGGAATGAAGTGATGGAACTGTATGATGTTGAAACTGCTAAAAAAGAAATTCAAAACTTCAATCAGCAGAATCAATTTTATAAAAAGGGGTTATCGCTGATGCCGGTTTGTTTTGGTATTTCATTTACCAATACCATGATGAACCAGGCCCGTGCATTGGTACATGTGTATAGCGACGGAACAGTTGGTGTAAGCACCGGTGCTGTGGAAATGGGGCAGGGTGTAAATTCAAAAATGCTGCAGGTAGCTGCAACATGTTTTGGTATATCTCCCGATAAAATAAAACTGGAGACAACCAACACAACACGTGTTGCCAATACATCGCCTTCCGCAGCTAGTTCAACCGCCGATCTTAATGGCAAGGCTTTGCTTGATGCCTGCAATCAAATTAAAGAACGGTTGTTTGCATTTATAAAAACAGAACTAACAGATAATGAAGATGAGGTCATTGAAATAAAAGATGAAGTTATTTACATCAATGATGATGCATCTATCTTCAACTGGAAGAATTTAATTCAGCAGGCTTTTATGAAGCGTATTAACCTGAGTGCAAAAGGCCATTACGCAACTCCCATTATCAATTTTGATAAAACAATTGAGAAAGGACATCCCTTTGCGTATCATGTTTACGGCACCGCATTAACTGAAGTAACGGTTGATTGTTTGCGTGGTACGTATGAAATTGATACGGTGAAAGTGGTACATGATTTTGGCAGCAGTATGAACCGGTCTGTTGATCTTGGCCAATGCGAAGGTGGCATTGTACAGGGTATTGGCTGGATGACCATGGAAGAGATTATTTATAATGACGAGGGAAAATTATTATCCAATGCATTATCTACCTATAAAATTCCTGACATTTATTCAGTTCCAAAAATACTCGATATAAAATTTTTACAAACAGATGGAAATGATATGGCCATCTTTAAATCAAAAGCCGTGGGCGAACCGCCACTGATGTATGGTATTGGTGCATACTTTGCTATCCGCAATGCCGTGCTTGCATTTAACCCGGCCGCAAATATTGCATACGCTGCCCCCATCACACCCGAAAAAGTTTTAATGGCTTTATACTCCAACAATGGTAAATAAAAGATCGATATATAGTAACCATTGCTGGATTGAAGGAAAACTTCAACCGGCAACTGTGTGTATAGAAAACGATATCATAAAAGCAATTCATTTTAATAAAATTGACGGTGCAGAAGATGTTGGCGACCATATTTTAATGCCAGGCATTATTGATGCACATGTACACATCAACGAACCTGGCAGAACCGATTGGGAAGGCTTCGATACTGCTACACAGGCTGCTGCTGCAGGCGGAATCACAACCATTATTGATATGCCCTTAAATGCAAGCCCGGTTACAACAACCGTTGATGCGTTCGATGAAAAATTAGCTGCATCAAAAAATAAACTGCATGTAAATGTTGGTTTTTATGGAGGCTTGATTCCGGGCAATCAAAATGATCTGGAAGGGCTGATGCAGGCTGGCGTATTGGGCATTAAATGTTTTCTCACCCATTCAGGCATTGATGAATTCCCCAATGTGGGCGAAAAAGAAATTGATGCAGCTATGCCCATCATCGCAAAATATGGGTTGCCTTTATTGGCGCATTGCGAAATTTTTAAAAAAGAAGTCGATAATAAATTTTCAGATTTTCCAAACAGCTATCGGTATTATTTAGAAAGCCGCCCTAAGCAATGGGAGAACGATGCCATTGACCTGATGATAAAACTTTGCCGCAAGCACAACTGTAAAACGCATATTGTGCATGTATCATCTGCGGAAGCTTTGATAAAAATTCAAAAGGCCAAAGAAGAGGGATTGCCCATCACCGCCGAAACCTGTGCCCATTATATTTATTTTAATGCAGAGGATATTCCTGATTCAAATTGTTTATACAAATGTGCACCGCCCATTCGTGAAAAAGAAAACAATGATCAGCTTAAAGCGGCCTTGGCAAATGGCGTGCTTGATTTTATTACAACCGATCATTCGCCGGCACCGCCGGATATAAAAGAACTGGAAACTGGTAATTTGCTTAAAGCCTGGGGCGGTATTGCAGGGTTGCAGTTTTTATTGCCTGCATCATGGACGGCGATGAAAGAAAAACTTTCAATAGAAAAATTCATTCCTTTGCATACAGAACACCCGGCAAAATTTTTACAGGCAGATAAGCAGAAAGGAAAACTGGCTGTTGGTTACGATGCAGATCTGATTATATGGAACCCCGAAGAAAAATTCGAAGTAAAGGCAGGAGATATTTTGCACCGGTATAATTGTAGCCCGTATTGTGGCCAACAACTTTATGGAACAGTGCAGCAAACAATTGTAAACGGAACAACTGTTTTTCAAAATAAAAAAATAGTTCAAAAAAATTCAGGACAATGGCTTTTGAAAAAGTAAAAGAAATAATTAAAGAAGCTCCGGCATTTGCACAGCTAACCGACCTGGCGGCTGAAAAGCTTGGTGGCAAAGTATTATTTGCTACCGATGATTTTTTTGCTGAGAAGGAAAATCTAATCAAGCCAACAAGAGGAATTTTTATTACCGATAAATATACCGACCGTGGTAAATGGATGGATGGATGGGAAAGCCGCCGAAAACGTACGCCGGGCCACGACTGGGCTGTAGTACAATTGGCAACACCCGGAAAAATTGTTGGCTTTGATATTGACAGCAATTTTTTCCTGGGCAATCATCCGCCACATGCATCAATTGAAGCTGTGTATATAAATGATGCCGATCCTGTAAAAGACTGGGAAGATATTGCATGGAAAGAGATCTTGCCAAAATCACATTTAGATGCAGGCTCACAAAATTTTTATGAAAGTAACAGTGATGAAATTTATACGCATATTCGTTTACATATTTATCCTGATGGAGGGGTTGCAAGATTAAGAGTGTATGGTGAAGTATTTAAAAACTGGGATGCAGTTGAAGCTGATGAAGAAATTGATCTTGTCCCTGCTATCAATGGCGGTAAAGCAATCGCCTGCAACGATATGTTTTTTAGTGCTATGAGCAATTTAATTATGCCGGGCCGTGGTGTTAACATGGGCGATGGCTGGGAAACCAAGCGCAACCGTACGCCGGGCAACAGAGATTGGGTAATTTTAAAACTGGCAACTCCCGGAACTGTTGAACGCATTGTTGTGGATACCTGTCATTTTAAAGGAAACTATCCCGATAGTTGTTCAATTGAAGCATGTATAGCTGGTAAAGATGATGATGTTATTAATGATAAAGTTGAATGGCAATTTTTATTAGCCTCACAAAAATTAAGTGCAGATTTCGAGCATGAATTTGTAAAGGAAATAAATCAATTGCCTGGCGTTACGCATGTGCGGTTGAATATTTTTCCGGATGGTGGTATAAGCCGCTTACGTTTATTTGGTAAGAAAAAAGCATAATTGATGGTTGGAATTATTTTATTGTCGGTACTGGGGTTTGTATTGGTTATGCTTACGGGTATAACGTACTACCTGCGTTCGGTAGTGAAAGAATTTGATGCGGAGGATGAAGCAGGTCCCGATAGCTATCAGGCAGATATTGAAAAAAAGAAAACCGGAGTCTTATCTTCTCAAACATTTGTGTACACAGCCATCATACTCCTTTCTGTTGCCATGGCCGGGGCTTTATATATTTATGTAAAAGGCACGCCATGGGAAGCGCATTTAATGGAATGGCTGAACATTGTTATCCGCTTAATGCATATAACTTTTGGTATTGCCTGGATCGGCGCTTCCTTCTATTTTGTTTTTTTAGAGAACGCCCTCAACCGTACCAATAATGTTCGTGATGAACTGGCAGGTAATTTATGGGCCATACATGGTGGAGGCTTTTATTATCTCGAAAAATATAAAGTTGCGCCCAAAACAATTCCCAAACATTTACACTGGTTTAAATACGAAGCTTACTTTACCTGGCTATCGGGTTTCTGTTTATTGTTTGTAGTGTATTATTTCAATGCATCAGCTTTGTTAATTGATAAAAATGTTTTAAACATTACGCCACTTACCGCTATTGGTATAGGCGTTGGTTCTTTTGTAGTAGCGTGGATCATGTATGATCTGCTTTGCAAATCTCCGCTAATTAAAAAACCGGTATTGTTTACGCTGATTGGCCTTACGGTTTTAATTGGCTTTGCTTTTTTCTACAGTCATGTTTTTAGCGGCCGTGCTGCTTACATACATTTTGGTGCAATGATCGGCAGTATCATGGTGGCGAATGTTTTTTTTGTAATTATTCCTGCACAAAAAGCCATGGTAAAGGCTGCCAGGCAAGGCGTTCCTGTAAATCCACAGCTTGGTAAAAATGCATTGGCACGTTCTTTACACAACAATTATTTTACGCTGCCGGTTTTGTTTGTGATGATCAGCAATCATTTTCCTACAACATTCGGTTATGAAAATCCATGGGTAATACTCGTCATCATTTCTATAGGAACCGCTGGTGTAAAACATTATCTT
>JANMBZ010000183.1:0-1545 GCA_031360765.1 Chitinophagaceae bacterium | reverse complement strand
GCCATTTACAGCAGCTGTTTTATTTTAATAATTTTATTTTAAAACCAGGGTTGGAGAATGATATAAATAATTCAAATAATTGCAGACAATTAAATACTATTGCCCACCCATTCCCTGCGATGCATTTTGCATGCTGTCCATTTCGCCTTTCATGCTTTTCTTTTTAAATAATGAAACATCCATTTTACCAAAACGGTAATTAAAGTTGAGGCGTAAAACCTGTGGATCTCTGCGGCGGCTGTTATCCTGTACAAAGTATTGCGATTCAGAATGCGTTGCATATAGTTTGGTTCTGAAGATATCACTCATCTGCAGGGTTAAAGATGCAGCTTTGTTCTTCATAAATTCTTTTTTAATAGCGATATCAATACCATAGTTTGGTTTAATATAGCCTTGTGCACCTATTTGTGAGCCACCAAACATACCTCCGCCCATGCCGCCAAATCCGCCTCCACCACCTCTGCTGCTTGGAGGTAAAATAGTTTTAGCCTGGTAATCGCCTGATAACTGTATGGAGTAATTTTTAGGCAGTGTAAATGAATTATTGATCTTACCAAACATACTGAATTGAGAATTATTAGAACCACCAGCCAATGCTCCTGCTTTTAAAGTAGAATTAAACAGGTTAAGATTGATGGTAAAATCCCACCATTTTGTGAATTTGGTTTTTGATGTTAACTCCAAACCGACTGTGTAACTGGTATTTGCGTTGGCATACGATGTAATTAAAACCGTATCAGGCTTGGCATTGGGATCGGGGTTTTTATCACGATACTGGTAATTAGTAATTAAATTATTTGTGTTTTTAAAATAAGCTGTTGCCAGAAAACTTGTTTTTTTAGTTAATTGATTCTGGTAAGATATTTCAGCAAGGTTAGTAAACTCCGGTATCAGATTGGGATTACCCACTGATAAATTTTGCGGATCAGTAATATCATAATTAGGTATCAGCTGAAAAAAGTTGGGCCTGTTTATTTTGCGTGAATAATTTAACTGCATATCCGATTTATCATTCAGCTTGTAAGTAAGAAACACGCTGGGAAAAAGGCTGAAGGGATAATCGTTTTTAAACTTTTTATTTGTACTGATAAGTGTACCGGTATAGCTTGAACTCTCTGCCCTTAAACCAAGCTGATAAGTAAAGCTTTTAATTTTTTGACTGAAAGTAGCATAAGCAGCAAAAACCTGGTCGTTAAATTTATAGTCGTTGCTGTACCCGGGTATTAAAACATACTTCCCTGTTCCATCCTGTATATAATTTGATAAGGTGCTCTCATAATTTCTAATTGCAACTCTGGCACCCATTTCAATCTTGATATTTTCTGTTATAGGATTTGCGAAATCTGTTTGTGCTGTAAAAAACTTTGTCGTTCCACCGCCGCCGGTACGTTCAACCAGGCCCGGGGTTTTAGGGTTGCTGTTGGTATAAAAATATTGGGTTCTGTAATCGCCCGAATTGTCGTTTTTACTGTTGTTGTAATTTGCATCAACCGTCCACTCTTTATTTGCCTTGGCAAAATTGTGTTTAAAACTGATACTGGCACC
>JANMBZ010000164.1:0-35524 GCA_031360765.1 Chitinophagaceae bacterium | reverse complement strand
CTTGCCCACTGGCCAATACATGGGCCGCATGCATTGGCTAAAACAACCCCGCCCATTTTTTCAAATGTATCTAAATAACCATCACGCTCTACTGTGTAGCGAACCTGCTCCGATCCCGGAGTTATTGTAAATTCTGCTTTTGCTTTAAAGTTATTATCCGTTGCCTGTTTTGCAATAGAAGCAGCACGGGTAATATCTTCGTAAGATGAGTTGGTGCAGGAACCGATCAATCCAACTTCCATTTTATCGGGCCAACCGTTCACTTTTACTGCATCAGCAAATTTAGAAATAGGCCATGCAAGATCGGGCGTAAATGGTCCGTTGATATGTGGCTCCAGTTCAGATAAATTAATTTCAATCACCTGGTCAAAATAACTTTCAGGGTTGGCATATACTTCATCATCACCAGTCAAATGTGCTGCAATCGCATCAGCACCATCAGCAATTTCGGCACGGCCGGTTCCTCTTAAATATTCTCCCATTTTTGCATCGTAACCAAAAATAGAAGTGGTGGCACCAATCTCGGCACCCATATTACAGATTGTTCCTTTGCCGGTGCATGACAATGATTTTGCACCATCTCCAAAATATTCAAGAATAGCACCGGTACCACCTTTAACGGTAAGTATGCCGGCAACTTTTAAAATAATATCTTTTGAAGCCGTCCACCCGCTTAATTTACCGGTAAGTTTAACACCGATCAGTTTAGGGAATTTAAGTTCCCATGGTAAACCTGCCATCACATCGCAGGCATCTGCACCACCAACACCAATGGCTATAATGCCCAACCCGCCTGCGTTTACGGTATGACTATCGGTGCCAATCATCATCCCGCCAGGGAAAGCATATTGCTCCAGTACTACCTGGTGAATAATACCTGCACCGGGTTTCCAGAAACCAATGCCGTATTTATTGGAAACTGATGCCAGAAAATCGTAGACTTCTTTATTTTGAGTTTTTGCTTTGCTCAAATCTTCAACAGCACCAACTTCGGCTTGTATAAGGTGATCGCAATGCACTGTAGATGGCACGGCTACTGTTTTACGGCCAGCCTGCATAAATTGTAACAAAGCCATTTGTGCAGTAGCATCTTGCATAGCCACACGGTCTGGTGCAAACTCCACATAATCTTTTCCTCTTTCATAAGCAGTGGTAGCTGCTCCCTGCCAAAGGTGGGCATACAATATTTTTTCAGTAAGGGTAAGAGATTTGCCGGTTGCTGCACGGGCAGCGTCAATACGGGCGCCAAAGTTGCTGTACAACTTTTTAATCATGTCAATGTCGAAGGCCATAGTAAAAATTTAATTATGTGCTGATTTGCTGATATGCTGATAATGGCTAAAAAGAAGGCAGATTGCACCAGAATCATCAGCACATTAGCTTATTGTTGAATCAGCTAATTGATGAGTTGCAAATTTAAGAAATCTAGAGCATTTTTTAAAGCTCTTTGTTTTTAGCACAAAATGTGTTTAATTTAGCAGTATGAACCGGTTAAAAAGATTTATTGAGTGGCATGTTTTTGGTGTATGTACAGCCATTGGCGAAAAGATGGGTATTGCTACATCAACCATCCGCAAATATTTTATTTATATGTCGTTCATGACATTTGGTTCGCCTGTAATTGTTTACCTGTTTGTGGCTTTTTGGATGAATATTAAAAAGTATATTTTAAATGCCAGGAGAAATCCGTTGAGGTATCTGTAAAGCGGCCCCTCCTGAACTACGTTCTTTCCCTATCGGGAACCCCGAAGGGGAGGGAAATCCCAAAGATTTAGCGAAGAATTTTTTTTTAGATCGTTACTGAAATGTAGTGACTTAAATTTTTGAGCCACCCATTCAAGTTCCCTCTCCTCGGGAGTTCCTTGCAAAGGAACGAGTGTAGATCATTGGGGTGAGGCCGCTATATCGCTTTTCTGATTCTCACCAACTTCTCCAACAAATTTTCCAGCAAATCCAGTCTCAACATATTTGCACCATCGCTTTTTGCAACAGCAGGGTTGGGGTGTGTTTCAATAAACAAACCATCGGCACCGGTTGCAATAGCAGCTTTGGCAATGGTTTCAATCAATTCGGGGTTGCCGCCGGTAACGCCGCCAACCTGGTTTGGCTGTTGTAAAGAATGGGTGCAGTCCATAATTACCGGAACATTTATTTCCTTCATCCAGGTGATGTTGCGGTAGTCTACCACCAGGTCGGTATAACCAAAAGTATTGCCTCTTTCAATCAATCCAACTTTATCATTACCTGCAGCATTAATTTTTTCAACGGCAAATTTCATAGAAGGGCCGCTTAAGAATTGGCCTTTTTTTACGTTCACTATTTTGCCGGTTTTTGCAGCAGCAATTAACAAGTCTGTCTGGCGGCAAAGGAAGGCTGGTATCTGTAAAACATCAACATATTCGGCTGCCATAGCCGCTTCTTCGGCAGTGTGTATATCGGTTGTTGTGGGAATGGAAAATCTTTCGCCAACTTTTTTTATTAACTCCAATGCATTTCTATCGCCAATGCCGGTGAAGGAATTGGTAGAAGTACGGTTTGCCTTGCGATAAGATGCTTTGAATATGTATGGTATCTCCAGTTTGGCGCAGATGCCAGAAACTTTTTCTGCAATACTCATCACTATTTCTTCACTTTCAACCACGCATGGGCCTGCAATGAGGAAGAAATTATTATCGTTGTATTTTTGATTGCTGAAAAGAGCTTGTAAATGTTTTTCCATTTTGTAAAGTTAGGGTGTAAATTGGTTACTCTAATAACACTAATTACACGAATTAAACTAAATAAACGAATCAAAGTCATTTACAAACTCAAGCATTAAAAAAATTCGTGTAATTCGTGTAATTTTTTGAAATTCGTGAAACAGTTAAATTCGTGTAATAAATAAAACTATGATAAAAGAAAAAATATTGGTTATTGGCGCCAGCGGACAAATAGGAGTGGAGCTTACACTGGCTTTACGTAAAATGTACGGCAATGCCAACGTGGTTGCATCTGATTTACGTGAAGAAAATGATTTGCTGAAAGGAACCGGCCCTTATGTAAGCCTTGATGTGATGAACAAAGAAATGCTGCATGTACAGGTGATACGGCAGAATATTACACAGGTATATTTATTAGCAGCCATTCTCTCTGCCACAGGCGAAAAAAATCCCAACCTGGCCTGGAGCCTGAATATGCAGAGCCTTCTGAATGTGCTGGATATTGCACGGGAAGAAAATCTGCATAAGGTTTACTGGCCATCATCTATTGCTGTCTTTGGCCCTACATCTCCTAAACAAAATTGTCCGCAGGCAACGGTAATAGAACCGGTAACAGTTTACGGCATCAGCAAATTTGCTGGTGAATTCTGGTGTAATTATTATAACAGAAGATATGGAGTTGATGTAAGAAGTTTGCGTTATCCTGGTTTAATAAGTTATAAAAGTGCGCCGGGTGGAGGCACTACTGATTACGCTATTGAAATTTTTCATGAAGCGCTGGAAGAAAAAAAATACGAATGTTTTTTACGGGAAGATACTTACCTGCCAATGATGTACATGCCTGATGCCATACGTGCTACCATTGAACTGATGGAAGCGGATGCATCAAAAATTTCTATCCGCACATCGTACAATATTTCGGGTATGAGTTTTTCTCCAAAAGAAATTGCTGCCGAAATAAAAAAGCATATTCCTGAATTTTCAATCAGCTACAAACCCGATTACAGGCAAGCCATTGCCGATAGCTGGCCGCAAAGTATTGATGATACGGTTGCAAGAAATGACTGGGGATGGAAGGAAGAGTTTGCGCTGGAAAGGATGGTGAAGGATATGCTGGAGAATCTAAAAGGGTAATTACACTAATTATTAGGAATTACACGAATTGTGTTTTAATAAACCAAGACGATATTTCGTATAATTGGCATGATTCGTCTAATAAAAATTAAATTAGCTTATGCTCATAAGCATACTTCACCAGCCCAATAACGCTGCTGGTATCTGTTTTTCTAAAAATATTTTTGCGGTGGGTTTCAACGGTTCGTTCGCTCAGGAATAATTTCTCCGCAATCTGCTTATTGCTTAATTCTTTTTCAATCAGTTGTATAATTTCAATTTCACGGGCAGTTAAATGTGCTTCTGCATTTTCTTTTTTCATTTCGCTGGCACGGGTCATTTCGTGCAACACTTCTTCGCCAAAATAAATACCACCTGCTGATATTTTTTCCAATGCTTTTAACAGTTCCAGCTTACCAATGTTTTTTAAAACATAGCCAGATATATCTGCATCATCAATCATCTGGTTAACCAGGTTGCCCTGGCCGCTCATACTAAGTGCCAGTATTTTTATTTCAGGAAATTTTTGATGTACCAGCTTCGATAATTCTGCACCGTTTAAGCCGGGCATCATTACATCTGTCATTAAAATATCTATGGGTGTTTTTTCAATAAGCCCTATCATTTCCAGCGGTTGGGTACATTCAATAAGCACTTCAAACTGATCGTGCCCATGCAACAACGATTTCAAGCCATCAATTACAATCTGGTGATCATCTACAATGCCTAAAGATATTTTTTTATTTTTCATGCTGGTTATGCTTACCAAAGGTTCTTTAAAATCTGCTGTAAGTTAAATGTTTTCATTATTAAACGGCACATGAATGGCAACTAAGGTTCCTTTTCCCGGCGAACTGTCAAAATCTACCGTGCCTTTTAAAAACGATACCCTCGAACTGATGTTTTTTAAACCGATCCCTTCAAATTTCTGTTTATCTTTTGTGTCAAAACCACGCCCGTTATCCTCAACAGTAGCGGCTATGCCATCCGCATCTTTTATTAAAGAAATATCCAGGTTGTTTGCGCCGGAATGTTTTATAACGTTGTTAACACATTCCTGTATAACCCGGTAAAGTACGGTTTCCACGTCACTATCCAGTCTTTCGTTTAATCCCTCTGCATGCAGGTTAATTTTTATGATACGGCTGTCTATCTTATCAATAAACTCTTTTACAGCAGTGGCCAGGCCACTCTTTAAAAGCGCATTCGGCATCATTTGATGACTTACACTTCTTACTTCTTTACAACTTTCGTCCATCATGTCAATCACTTTATCAAACGAATTTTTTTGTGCCTGGTCTTTAAAAATGATTTCGCTTTCAATGGCCGATAAATTCATTTTTGCAGCACTCATCATTTGCCCTACACCGTCGTGTAATTCAGCAGCAATGCGTTTGCGTTCATTTTCTTCTGCACTTATGATTGCTTTGGTAGCAATATCCTGCTGCTTCATTACTTCTTGCTGCAATCTTTTTTCCTGCTTCAGTTTATATCTTCTGTAAAAAGAATATCCGAGCATCAATAGCAATAAAGCAAATGCTGCAGAGCCATACAACCAATATTGTTTTTTGGTAAGTTCAAATTTTTGCTCCTGTATCTGTTTATCTTTTTTTGCTGTTTGAAATTTGGTTTCCATTTCGGAAAAGCGCTTGTTCATACCATCGGTATAAATGGAGTCGTTCAGTTTTACCGTAAGCCTCGCCATCTCCATTGATTTTTTGTAATCACCTGTCTGTTCATACAGTTGCGATAAACCGTCATACAGTTTTGCTTTTTCGCCCAGGCATGAAGCCAGTGTATCTGCCAGTTTTAAGCCTAATAAATATTTAGTTTCGGCAAGACTATATTGCTTATCGCTTGTTAATATTGAACCCATATTTACCAGGCAGCTCACCTGTCCTTTTTTATCTTCCAGTTTGGTCCTTATTTCAAAAGATTCCTCTGCTAACGGCAAAGCTTTTTTATAGTCTCCGGTTTTTTGATACAGGGATGCAAGGTTGTTTAGTGAGTTGGAAAGATATTCGGGATTTCCAATTTGCCGGGTCATTGCTTCTGCCTTTTCAAAATATGTTTTTGCTTGTGCTACATCTTTTTTAAGCAAATAAATATTGCCCACATTTACGTATGAGCCTGCCAGACCTAACTTATCTTTTATTTCTTCTTTTATTAAAATTGATTGTTGCTGATATTTTAAAGCTTCATCCAGGTTGCCAACATTCTGATTAACGATGCCGATGTTATTGAGCGAATAGGAGATGCCAATTTTATCATTCAGCTTTTCATAAATTTCCAGTGCTTTTTGAGCGTATAATAAAGCGGAATCGAATTTTGATTCTTTCTGATAAATGATGCCCATCTTGTTATACAGCGCACCAATACCTTTTTGATCGTTTAATTTTAAGCGGATATCAAAGGCTTTTTTGTAGGATGATAAGGCACTGGTAAAATCCTGCTGATCGTAATAAATAATACCAAGATCGTTATATGCCTGCGCTACCGCTTTGCTGAATTTTATTTTATTGCCCAGTTCGATTGCTTTGTTTCCGTATTCAATCGCTTTGTCCTGATCTATTGTTCTGTATTGCCAGGTAAGCTCATTGTAACTTTTAGCAAGGTTACTGTCTTTTTGCTGGGGAATAATTTTCTCAATACTGTCAATAACTTTTTGCTGGGCAATGAGTGAGGCAGGAAACAAAAAAGTAAACGCAGCTAAGTGTAATTTAATGATGTTCATAACTTCAGTTATTTGGCTTTTTTCTTAAAAATAAGTCTTAAAAATCTTCCTTTATAAATGTTTGGCTAAAATGATAACAAAAACTCTTCCGCCGGTTTCCAGCCAGGGTTAATTGTAAGGCATTTGAATGTAAGTTCTTTTGCCAAAGCTGTATTTTTCTTCAATAATGCAATTCTGGCAATAAGTAGTAAACTGGAAACATGCTTATCATTTATTTTTAAAGCTTTTTTTAAAAGATAGCGGGCAGATGCTGATTTGCCCAGAGCCATGTAACAGCAGGCAATTTTATATTTTATTTCTTCCGGCTTTACATACAGGTCGCCGGGTATAACCTGATTGTACTTTAGTTTATTGATACTGGTTTTCACTTTTCGAAAGCAATCTATACTTTTTTTAAATTCATCAGATTGATAAAAAATATTTCCTTTGATAAATCTTCCCATCGATTGTTTTGGATTAAGTTTTAAACTTTTATCTACTTCAACTATAGCCTCTTGAAAGTTGCCTTCTTCCATCAGTAATATAGCTTTGTTACAAAAGCAAGAGCATTTTATTACCAAAGCACAATCGCTAAGATTTGCCGTGCTGGAAAAAATATCCTTTGCTTTTTCTTTTTCTCCTAAAAACCAGTATGTTTTAGCCTGCTGATAAAGCATCCAGAAATTATATTTATTTCTTGCTAATTCAGATTCTATCATTTGCAGATAGCGACGTTGTTTCGATTCTAAAAAATCATCTGCCGACAAATGAACCTGGTGGATGATTCTGGTTTGTTTTAACAAATCAATTTGAAAACCTGCATCAGTAATAACCGTATTAATTTGTTCATGTACAGAACCTACGTATTTAAATTGAGGATCATTGCGGAACAGTCTTACCAACCCAACAGGATATTGTATAATGAGCCCATTCTCTTTATGCCGATAAACATCTGTTCTTTCCATTAAAAATCCACCGGTATTTTTTTTCTTTATTTTATATAAGACTTTTAATAAGTTCTGAGAGTTTTCAAGATATTCATCTGCATCTAAAAAAAATATCCAGTCGCCGGTACATTTATTGATGGCTACATTACGGGCATAAGCATAATCATTTTGCCATGTTATTGAAAATATTTTAGCGTTAAAACTCATAGCTATTGCAAGTGTATCATCAGTTGAACCAGAATCAACAATAATAATTTCATTGGCAATGCTAAAAACAGATTGGAGGCAGGTTTTGAGAAACCGGCTTTCATTTTTTGTAATAACACAAATACTGAGTGATGTTTGAGACAAGTGGCTGAAAGGTTTTAAAAAAGCTGCCAGGGGCAGCTTTTAATTTTTAACTGTGAAAGAAAGCACTAGAGGTGCTTTGTTCTTCCTTAATGGAAATGCCCGAGATAACAGACAATACCAATGAAATCAGATAATCCATAAAAATGTGTTTTATCAAATATATGCAAATTAATGGTTGAACAAAACATCCTTCATATTGAAAATGCCTTTTTTATTGTAAACAAATTCTGCTGCTAAAACCGCACCCAATGCAAAGCCCTGGCGGCTATGGGCGGTGTGTATTATTTCGATAACATCAATGCTGCTGCTGTATTTTATGCTGTGTGTGCCGGGTGCAGGATCTTCTCTTTTACTGATGATGGATAACTCTTCCTGGTTTTCAGTTTCGTTATTTACCCATTTTTTTTTGGTGGGGATTTCCTGCATGATCTGCTCTGCCAGCGTAATAGCTGTACCGCTGGGCGCATCTTTTTTTTCGGTGTGGTGAATTTCTTCCAAGCTTACTGCATATTCATTATGGCCATTCATCAGTTGCGCCAGTTTTTTATTCAACTCAAAAAAAATATTTACTCCCACGCTGAAATTGCTGGCGTATAAGAAACTTCCGTTTTTTTCTTTGCAAAAATTTTCTACTTCAGCCCAATCCTGCAGCCAGCCAGTGCTGCCGCTTACAACTGGTATGCCTGCATCCAGACATTTTAAAATATTTTCTTTAGCACTGTGTGGCCCGGTAAATTCTATTACCACATCGCATTGCTGTAGGTTTGCGTTTGTAAAATCTACAAGGGTTTCTATATCTATTTTTAAATTAACTGTATGTGCCCGTTGCAATGCAATTGCTTCAATGGTTTTACCCATTTTACCATAACCAACTAATCCAATCTTCATTATAAAAATTAAAATGTAAAAAAATATTTTCTGAAGAAATGAAGATAATTATTTTGAATGATGTTTTCCGATATTTAACACCACGCTTACACCGTTAGTGCCTGCAAGCTGGCTGTAACCGGGTTTAATCTGCAGACTCAGATCATCGCTAACATCAAAAGTTTTAAGGTGTGCATCCACCGTTGCATCTACCACATTTAACCCCCAAAAAACTATAAAAAATAATACAGTATAGTCAACATTCTGCCGCACCTGGTTTCTAAATGTGCGTATCCTTTCCGGTTGATCTTTAATGGTGTAATAAGGTTGTGGTATTTCCCCGTCGTTGGCAGGGTTGCCATCGGTGGCATTTGTATAAGCATCACGGGCCTCCCTGTATTGTTTTGTATTGCGGAAAAAAATGTAAGCAGTAGTACCCAATGCAGCATACACAACAGGTATTTTCCATAGTTTTTTGTTGGTGTATTGGCCCCAGCCAGGTAGTATTGCCGAGCGGTATGTTGCTATGCGTGGACTATATGCTTTTGAAGTATCGGGCTTTGCAAATAAATTGGTATTTCTTTTTTTAACAGTAATTGCTTTTTTAGTAGAGTCAGTTTTTTGTGCAGATACAACCGTGCATGCAAAAACAGAAACGAACATTAAGAGAAATGTAAAAGCTTTCAACATTAAGATACATTAATATTAAACTTATCAAGCAAGGCATTTAATTCTTCAACAGAGTAGTATTCAAACAAAATACTACCAGTGCCTTTTTTGCCATGTTTCATTTTAACACGGGTATTAAAACTGGATGCTAAATTATCTTCAATCTTTTTAAAATTGGCTGGCAGCGCTGCTTTTACAGCAACTTTAACAGCCCCTGCGTATTGCCTGCGTACCAGCTCTTCGGCCTGGCGAACAGATAAGCCATACTTTTTTATTTCGTTGAAAATATACAGTTGTTTATCAACTTCATCAACGTTTATCAATGCCCTTGCATGCCCCATGCTTATGATGCCGGTACGTACGGCCACCTGAATATCGGGCGGTAATTTTAATAAACGAATATAATTTGCAACGGTACTTCTTTCTTTACCCATGCGCTCAGATACCTGCTCTTGTGTGTACTCCAGTTCGTCCATCAGGCGCTTGTAACTCAATGCAATCTCTATCGCATTTAAATCTTTTCGTTGCAGATTTTCCAGCAGCGATAACTCCAGCAATTGCACATCATTTGCCTGCCTTATATACACGGGAACATCTTTTAAACCTGCAATTTTTGACGCCCTGAAACGCCGCTCACCCGCTATCAGCCTGTATTTACCGGTTGGTAGTTTTGAAACTGTGAGCGGCTGAATAATATCGTGTATTTTAATTGATGCTGCCAGTTCATTCAATGCATCTGCATCAAAATCATGACGGGGTTGTTTGGGATTTACTTCTATCTGCTCTAAAGGAATGCGCATGCTTACAGAAGCCTGCTCCACCACTTCGGGTTTTAAATTACCGGCGGTTGTTTTTAAATCAGCATCAATGTTCTGTAATAAGCTTCTGATTCCTTTTCCTAAAGCGTCTTTTTTATTTGGCTGAGACATGTATTCTGTTTGTTGTTTGTAGTTTGTTGTTTTTGGTTTTGTAAATTCAGGCATGCTGCTGTTAACAACAAACCAAAAACAACAAACCATAAACCTGTATTTTATTGAATGATCCTTTCTTCTTCTTTTATTTTAGTCATGTTATTTTTCTGCAGAATTTCTTTGGCAAGGTTCAAATAATTTATAGCACCCTTGCTATCGGCATCGTACAAAATTACCGGTTTACCAAAGCTGGGTGCTTCGCTAAGGCGGGTGTTGCGGTGAATGATACTGCTGAAAACAATATCTTCAAAATGGCGGCGTACTTCACTTACTACCTGGTTGCAAAGGCGCAGGCGGCCATCGTACATCGTCATTAAAATTCCTTCTATTTTTAAATCGGTATTCAACCTGCTTTGTACAATCTTGATGGTATTAAGTAATTTACCCAAACCTTCCAATGCAAAAAATTCGGTTTGTACCGGCACTACCACACTATCAGCAGCAGTTAATGCATTTACAGTTATCAATCCTAGAGATGGTGAGCAATCAATAACAATAAAGTCATACTCATCACGTACCGGTTCCAGTATCTTTTTTAAAACGGTTTCGCGATTGGGATAATTGATCATTTCAATTTCGGCACCCACCAAATCAATGTGGGATGGAAGCACATCCAGAAAAGGAATATCAGATTTTAAGATAATGTCTTTTGCCTGTGCTTCATTCACCATACAATCGTACAGGCTTTGGGTAATATTATGCAGATCAAAACCGGTACCAGTCGTGCTATTGGCCTGTGGGTCGGCATCTACCAGCAATGTTCTATACTCCAGCACAGCAAAGCTTGCCGCCAGGTTTATGGCCGTAGTTGTTTTGCCAACGCCGCCTTTTTGATTTGCTACTCCTATTATTTTCGCCATGTGATTATTATTGGTTTCTCGTTTCTTGTTTTTCGTTGGGCATGGCTCAACCAGAAACGAGAAACGATGCTTTTAATACCGCCAAAGGTATCGCATTGTAGTTCAATAACCAGTTTGGTTTCAACCGTTTTTAAAACCTTAAAACATTTTCCGGCGTCGACCGTCTTTTAAAAAGGCGGATGTGTTTTGCATAAAAATGCTACCAGAGTGGCAAATTTAACCATTCGGCATAAAATTGTACAACAAAGAAGCTTCTTAATTGTAATATTGAAAAAATAAATGCAAAACAAGGCACAAGGGATGATTACCATAATATCGGGCACCAACAGAAAATACAGCAATACCTACAAAATTGCAAGGGAATACCAGCTTTTGCTGCAGCAAAAAGGCATTGAGGCGGGTATTTTTTCTTTAGAAGATGTAAACCTGCTGCAATATGATGCGGCTTTTGAAAAGATTGAAAACGAAATGCTGATACCCAGCACACACTTCATCATTATTTCGCCGGAGTATAATGGCAGCTTTCCGGGAGTTTTAAAATTGCTTTTTGATAACAGCCGATCTCACGAAATATGGTTTCATAAAAAAGCATTGCTTACCGGTGTGGCAACAGGCCGGGCAGGGAACCTGCGGGGTATGGATCATTTGGCCGATGTGTTGAATTATATAAAGATTACGGTGCACCCCAATAAACTTCCTATTTCTGCAATAAACAGCGTAGTTGATAAAGATGGAAAAATTATTGATGAAAACACATTGAAAGCCATCAACCTGCAATTGGATGAATTTATACATTGGGCTGCATTAAAACCTGAATCTGAAACCCAAAACTCAAAATCCTGATATGCATTCTATCCGTACACCCTTTGGCGCTTTTATAGTTGTAGCTATTTTGCTTTTAATGGATACCTATATTTTTCAGGCTGTTAAAGCAGTAAGTCAATCAGCATCGCCCAAAGTAAAAATGATTATTTATTCTGTTTACTGGACTTTAACTGCCATTGCCGTAATCTGCTTTTTGGTATTTGTTTTTACCGATCAGAGTTTTATGGGTAAAAAATTTCGCACTTATCTTTTTGCCATTTTTATAGGTTTGTTTTTAGCCAAACTGGTTGCTATACTTTTCTTTTTGGTAGATGATATAAGAAGAGGCATACAATGGGTTGCCGGCAAATTATTTTTTAATAATACCGATGTTGATACCATGAGTGGCGATGGCATTAGCCGTTCCACCTTTTTAAGCTGGCTGGGCCTTGCAGCCGGTGGAACCCTCTTTGGCAGCCTGTTGTACGGCTTTGGCAATAAATACAATTACAATCTTAAGCGCATACAACTGGCTTACGATAATTTGCCCGCTGCATTTAAAGGTTTAAAAATTATACACATCAGCGATATACACAGCGGCAGTTTTACCGATATAAAAGCAGTGCAACTTGGCGTAGAAAAAATACTGAATGAGAAGCCCGACCTTATTTTATTTACCGGCGATTTAGTAAATGACAGAGCCCACGAAATGGATGAGTACATGGATGTGTTTAATAAACTGAATGCACCCATGGGTGTTTACAGTACACTGGGCAACCACGATTATGGCGATTATGTAAACTGGCCTTATAACGGCATAAGTAAAGAACAAAATCTTGAAAATTTAAAAAAAGTACATGCCGGCCTGGGTTGGAAATTATTGATGAACGAACATGTGGTGCTTGAAAAAGGAGGAGCAGAAATTGCATTGCTGGGTATAGAAAACTGGAGCAACAAAGCCCGCTTTCCCAGGCATGGACGTATGGATCTGGCGCACCCGGGAACCGAAAAATATCCTTTTAAAATACTGATGAGCCACGATCCCAGCCATTGGGACGGACAGGTAAAACCCAATTACCCCGATGTTGACCTGACTTTAAGCGGCCACACACACGGTATGCAGTTTGGTATTGAAATACCGGGTTTTAAATGGAGCCCTGTAAAATACATGTACAAGCAATGGCACGGCTTGTACGAAGATGGCAAACAAAAACTGTACGTAAATCCCGGCTATGGTTTTATTGGTTATCCGGGCAGGGTGGGGGTTTTAGCGGAGATTACGGTGATTGAGTTGGTGTAGCAGAATTGGTTTATTATTCTGTTAACACTTACGATTTCAATTGCATAAACTTTTACATAAAATGAATAAAATAATTGTGGTAGTTGGTGCCACCGGTAATTTAGGTGGCAAAATTGTGACTGCTTTATTGGCAAAGGGTGCAGATGTGAGGGCAATTGTGCGTTTGCAAACAGACACTGATAAAATAAAGCAGTTGGAGCAACAGGGTGTTAAAGTATTTAAGGTTGACACAAATATTAAATCAGAAATCTCCAAACATTGTACAGGTGCTGATTGTGTTGTTTCGGCATTGGCAGGCTTAAGAGAAACTATTATTGAAGCTCAGAAAATTGTATTAGATGCTGCCGTTGAGGCAAAAGTAAAAAGATTTATACCCAGTGATTATTCAAGCGATTTTACAAACCTGGTTGTTGGGCAAAACAGGAATTTAGATTTGCGCCGTGAGTTTCATCATTACCTGGATAAAGCACCCATTAAAGCCACTACCATATTTAATGGTCCGTTTATGGACCTCCTCACAACTGATATGCCGTTAATTATGTTTAAAAAACAGCGCATTCTTTGTTGGGGAAATCCAGATCAAATTATAGAATTTACAACAACCAATAACATTGCACAATTTACAGCCGAGGCTGCTATGGATAATGACACAGCAAGATATTTAAGAATAGCAGGCGACAGACTATCCTGTAATGATTTTGTAACACTACTTTCAGAACTTACAGGAAAAAAATATAAATTATTCAGGCCGGGAGGAATAGGCTTTTTAAATACGGTTATTAAGCTTACAAGATTTTTTTCGCCTTCAAAAAATGAACTTTATCCAGCCTGGCAGGGAATGCAGTATATGAGAGATATGATGGAGGGAAGAATTATTTTTCAAAAATACGACAACGATAAATATCCCAATATAAAATGGACGACTGTTAAAGCGTTTTTGATTGAGCAAGGAGTTGCTACAGGCTAAGCAAATTTAAATGCTGCAAAAAAAAGCCGGAAAGCCGGTAAGACGTTTTGGAAATTTAATTCCCGTCTTTCCGCCTTCCCGGCTAAAATCAATCTCTTATTTAAAACTCCTTCTTTCCTTAGGAGCATAAATTCTTTTCCTTCCTTCAGCAGCACGGTCGCTACGGCCCTCGCCTTCATCATTGGGTCTTTTAAAGCCGCCATCAGCCTCATTCATACGCACGGTACGGTTGTTGTAACGCTTGCCATCAATGGCTTTTATCATAGTACTTGCTGCAGCCTGATCAATCTCAATCCAGCTATTCATGTCACGCATGTCAATCTTGCCAAGTACTTCTTTTTTCAAATCACTTTCATCTAAAATAAATTGTAAAAAGCTGGCTTTGTAAAAACCATCTTTGGTACCCAGGTTGATGAACAATCTTGTGTAACCACTGTTGCGGCTGTTAAAATTGGTGCGTTCTTTACGGCTTCCGTTTGCATCTCCACTGCTTCTTTCCATAGGTCTTCTGTCGCCACGTATATCGCTCTTGTTTAAATCGTCAGCATGTTCGTAATACTTTAAAAAATGGCTGAACTCCAATGCTGCCACTCTTTGTAAAACTTCTTCTTTGCTAACATCAGCAAATTTTTCCATCAGGTCGGGCATATAGGTTTCGTAATCACCATGGCTAACATCGGCCTGCATTAATTTATCCATAAAATGAAAAAATTGTTTGCGGCAAACTTCTTTTCCCGATGGCACATCCACTTTATGAAACTGTGCGTTGATCATTCTTTCCAAAGACTTGATCTTGTAACTTTCTCTGCTATGGCAGATAGATAAACAGATACCGGTTTTACCGGCACGGCCTGTACGTCCGCTACGGTGTGTGTAAACCTCCATATCATCCGGTAATTCAAAATTGATAACATGCGTAATACCATCCACATCAATACCACGTGCAGCCACATCGGTTGCTATTAATAACTGTAAATTCTTACTGCGGAAACGGCCCATCACTTTATCACGCTGTTGTTGTGATAAGTCGCCATGCAATGCTTCGATCTCGTAACCCGACTTTGCCAAACGCTCACTAACTTCCTGTGCATCTGCCTTGGTACGGGTGAAGATGATGCCGTACATGCCGGGGTTAAAATCAATCAAACGTTTTAATGCTTCGTAACGCTGGCTGGCAGGCACTACAAAAAACTGGTGATCAATATTTACGTTACCGCTGTTCTTTTTACCAACCGTAACTTCTTTAGGGTTCTCCATGTAATTTTTACTGATGGCCCTAACTTCTGGCGGCATGGTAGCACTGAATAACCAGGTGCTTTCCCGGTTAATTGTATTTTTCAATACAAAATCAATATCATCTCTAAAGCCCATGTTAAGCATTTCATCAGCCTCATCAAGCACAACGTATTTTACTTTTTGCAGGTCAATTGCTTTTCTTTCGATCAGGTCAATTAAACGGCCTGGTGTTGCAATAACAATGTGTACGCCTCTTTTCAGGTTGCGTATTTGCATCATAATAGATGCACCGCCATATACTGCTTCGGTAACTATGTTTTTAGTGTGTTTTCTAAAATTTTCCAGGTCGTTGGTAATTTGCAAACACAGTTCACGTGTAGGGCAAACAATCAATGCCTGCGGATGGCGTTGTGTACCATCAATTAATTGTAATAATGGCAAACCAAAAGCGGCGGTTTTACCGGTACCAGTTTGTGCCAGGCCAATAAAATCGGTTGTGCCCGATAATAAAACAGGGATGGCTTTTACCTGTATTTCTGTTGGAGTTTCAAATCCAAGGTCGGTAACAGATTGTACCAACTGTTCGTTAAGCCCTAAGGCTTCAAATGCATTCATGTAAATTGTTTTGCGATAGCCACATGTAGTTTCCGATTTCCTCAAAAGGATAAACCGTTGTCATGCTTTGGCCGTTGGGATAAGTAAGGGTTTTCTTTCAACCCTGCCGGCGGTTACAAACCGCTCCGTGGTAGTTTGTATGTTTGCCGATAATAACTAATATTCAACAGCAACTGAGCATGTCATGTAATTCTCAGTTTTTAAATAATGGGCGCAAAGGTATGTTATTTATTTTCATTTTTGGCATCTTATCAGATCTTAACCATAATCGGATAGTAAATAGTGCAGTTTTAACGAACTATTAAACTAAATTTGGTTCAGAAATTTTAAACCAGCTAACTCAACCCTTATGTGCAAATACCTGATATTGGTTTGCTTATTATTCATTGCTACAGTTGCAATGGCGCAAACAGATTCGCTTAGTAAAGAAGATAAACGCCTGCTTGATTCGATGTTTAAAAACGATGAGTTTATTAAACTGATGAAGAAAGATAAAAATTACTTAGATGTAAGCATCGGCATTGGTAACGGAGAATTTAGTGCCAGCAACAATGCAGCCAATGCAACGGGTGTTGATAAGCAACTGATTTATACACCGGCCATAACTTACCGGTTAAAGAATGGATTAAGTTTTGGCATATCTCCCTTTATAACCGGCGATAGCAGCGGAAATCCCGAAATTTACCAAACTGCATTAACAGCCGGTTACGATTATTACGGAAAAACAATTTATGCAGGAGGCAGCTACACGAGGTATTTAAGCAATCAAAATAGATACAACAGCAAATCGCTTTACCAGAATGATTTGAGTGCTTATATAAAACTGGCTAAGGGGATTTTACAACCGGGAATTAATGTTGGTTATGTGCAAGGTAAGTACAAAGAATTAACATACATAACACGGGATACGCTCATTCATCTTCCTAACCCACCGCCCAATGGCAGAGATACTTTAATCAGAAGAATCCTAAAAGATTCAACCGATAATAAAACCAGTTACTTTACTGTATCAGCAACTGTGAGCCATGATTTTACCTTTTACAATGTGTTTTCTAAAAAAGACGAATTGGATTTTATCCCTACATTGATATTGAATATGGGCAGCGATAAATTAACACAAACGCATACTAATAAAATATTTAACAGGCCTGCATTCAGCAGCCGAAAAAAATCTGATTATTCCAATAAATTTCAGATTCAATCTGTTGCAGCATCTCTGGATTTTACTTTTATGATTAAAAAGTTTTTTATACAACCCGTTGTTTATTTTGATTATTATCTTCCGGAGACTACGGAAAACCGTTTCAGCACTATATTTTCTGTAACAACAGGCTTTTCTTTTTAATGCATACGCTCTTAACATAAGTTTGTAAATTAATTTGCATCGTTGGCATATTACTTGGTATAAATCTCCTAACTAAATTTTTTATTTATGAAAACAAAACTCTTAACCCTGGCAATGGTTTTCTTAACGGCAGGTGCAGCCAATGCACAAAAATTACATGTTGGCGTAAAAGGCGGCGCTAATATAAATAAGCTCACCGGTAAATCTTTTGATGATCAGTTTTCTTTCGGTTACCATGTGGGTGGCTTTGTATCGGTAGGGCTTGGTAAAAAATTTGCCATACAGCCCGAAATTTTATTTAACCAGATAAATGTAGATACATCCAGCAGTTACAGTACCGTGTATCAGTTTAATAAGGTAGATAAAGTACAATTGAAATATATGAGCATTCCCATTCTTTTAAACTACAAGCCCATAAAATTCCTTACACTTCAGGCAGGTCCGCAGTTTGGCATACTTACCAACAAAAGCAAAACTTTAATGCAAAATGGTAAAGAAGCATTTAAGAGCGGAGATTTGAGTATGCTGGCTGGCGCCCAGGTAAACATAGCGCACTTAAATGTTTATGCCCGTTATGCAGTTGGCTTAAGTAATTTAAATGATATTGATAATAAAGAAAAATGGAAAAGCCAAAGCATACAATTGGGTGTAGGACTTACTTTATAATTTTTATTACGGACGTATGATGGTGAGAGAGCCATCGGAGTTTAGTTTTACAATAGCAGATGGTGATGCTGCATTTACATCATCCTGGCGGTGTTGCACTATATAGTCAACACCGTTTTTTATTTCATAATCTACATCCTCAAAAATGGCTGGCGAAGGGTAACCCGAAATATTTGCAGAAGTTGATACCAATGGTTTTCCAAAACGGGTGATGAGTTTTTTACAGAAAGAATCGCTTGTAATACGTATTCCGATAGAGCCATCGCCCTGTATCATATTTTTTGCAAGATTGTTACCGCCTTCATAAATAAAAGTAGTTGGCTTATTTACACCTTTTATGTAGTCAAATATTTTTGCATCGGGTTGTGTAACATAATTAGATATTTCATTTTCATCTGCTAATAAAACAATCATACTTTTTTCATCAGATCGTTTTTTAAGTGCATAAATTTTTGCAACAGCGTTTTCGTTAGTGGCATCGCAACCAATACCCCAAACCGTATCTGTAGGGTAAAGAATTATACCGCCCGATTTTAAAACGGTTAAGGCTTCATCAATGTCAGTATCAAAAGTCATAGTGATATTTAAAAATTGATTTGCAATTTACAGTAATGCATTTTTTACTGCCGCAATGATAATATTTTCATCTAACTTAACCAAACACTGTGGTACGCCATATACTTTGCAGGTGTTGCTTACACAAGGCTCGCAGGGCAATTGCCCCAGCCTGATGATGGTTCGGTTATTTTTATTATAAGGTGCTGTGTTGTTTTCGTTGCCGGCACCAAATAAAACAACCGTGTTTACACCAAAAGCATTGGCAACATGTGCAGGTCCGCTATCAGTAGTTAAAACGGCAGCAGCGTTTGCAAATAACTTCATCAGTTCCGGTAGTGTGGTTTTGCCAGCTTTGTTAAGAATATCGGTTTTATCAGGCAAAGCATTAAAAACTTCTTCAACAAAAGCAGCTTCACTGTTACTTCCTACTAAAATTATTTCATTGTTTATTGCATTGCGAACAGTAGCTATAATGCTGATTGCTTTTTCTTTTGGTAACCGCCGTGATTCTGCTACAGAATTTATATTGATGATGACTGCATCTGTTTTTTCTGCCGCAGGCAAAAGCAATTTTACCAGTGGCACAGCAATCTCTTTTTTGGTAAACTGTTTTAAAAGATCAACATATTCTTCAACCCTGTGATGGTTTGTTTGTTTTTTATAACCATGCGTTAAAAAAACAGATCTTAATTCTTTTTTAAATCCAACCCGTTGTTTGGCGGCAATAGCACGGCCCATAATGGCAGAGGAAAATGAATCTGGCAGGCAAAAGAAAATATCATATTTTTTTTGTGCGGTAATCATTCTACCAAACTTCCAGGCACCGTTAATACCTTTGTATTCATCTTTACAAAAAATATAGCGCTGATTGTGGGAAGGAAAATAATCCAACAAAAAATCAATGCCCTTTTTTGCCACCAGGTCAATGGTAGCATGCGGATACTCATTTTTTACGGCTTGCACAAAAGCTGTACTCATAACCATATCTCCCAACCAGTTGGGCAAACGAATGAGGATATTCATGGGTGTAAAATACATTCAATTTTAAATATGCAAAGGCTAAAGCCCCAAATTAATTAAGTTTGCAAAAAATAAGAGTATGGAATTAAAAGAACAGATACTGGCCGCATGGGCCAATCGTGATTTATTAAAAGACGAAGAATATGCTAATGCAGTTCGTAATGTAATTGAAGAAGTAGATAAGGGAAGATTGAGAACGGCAACTCCTGTAGATGGCGGATGGGAAGTAAATGAATGGGTAAAACAGGCAATACTCATGTACTTTGGCATACAGCAAATGCAAACTTTCACTTTGCCTCCATTTGAGTTTTATGATAAAATGAAATTGAAATCGGATTATGCATCGCTGGGTGTAAGGGCTGTGCCACATGCCGTAGCAAGATATGGTGCTTACCTGGGCCGCAATGTTGTGCTTATGCCCAGTTACGTAAATATTGGTGCTTATGTAGATGAGGGCACGATGGTAGATACCTGGGCAACCGTTGGCAGTTGTGCACAAATAGGCAAGGGCGTACACCTGAGTGGTGGCGTGGGTATTGGTGGTGTGCTGGAGCCACTGCAGGCAAGCCCGGTAATTATTGAAGATGGTTGTTTTATTGGAAGCCGTTGCATTGTGGTAGAGGGAGTAAGGGTAGAGAAAGAGGCTGTATTGGGTGCTAATGTGGTGTTAACCCAATCCACTAAAATTATTGATGTAAGCGGTGCTGAGCCAATAGAAATGAAAGGTGTTGTACCTGCAAGATCGGTAGTGATACCGGGCAGCTATACCAAAAAATTTCCGGCCGGTGAGTTTGGTGTAGGTTGTGCTTTAATTATAGGCCAACGCAAACCCAGTACCGATTTAAAAACAAGTTTAAATGATGCGTTGAGGGATTTTAATGTTTCGGTTTAGCACCCTATATTTGCAGTCCGTTTAAAAAGTTTAAGGGTTTAAATCGTTTAAGACGTTTAAAAGTTTTTGAAAACCATTAAACCTTTCAACCCATAAACCATTAAACGTGTTCACCCGCCCAGATGGCGAAATTGGTAGACGCACTGCCTTCAGGTGGCAGCGTTCGCAAGGATGTGCAGGTTCGAATCCTGTTCTGGGCACTTGGCCTTCAGAATTACTCTGAAGGCCTTTTTATTTGGTTAAAAATGTCAGTCAGTTTTTTTTAAAAGTTCAATCGCTAATAATTTCCTTAACTCATTAATATTTGTGGCATTGGTGTTTGAGAAAATGATAACTGTTTTATTTTCCGGAATTAAATGTAGCCAAGTTGTATTACTTCCCATGATAGCACCTTGCCTGTCTGCTCCAACGGTTTTAATATTTCCTAATGTTAATTCGGTTACCCAAAAACCATAAGCCACGCCATAGAGTTCAGGATAAGATTTTAACATCAGTTTTCTTGTTTCATCCTTAATTATTTTACCCTTAAATATACCCTGGTTAAATTTTAATAAATCCTCAACAGTTGAATACATAGCACCACTCGAAAAATAGTTTTCAATAAAATAGGCAGGATCATTTTTAAAATTATTGTTTTTTTTATCATACACATAAGATGGTATTAAACCTTCAATAATTTCCCTGTCCTGCAAAAGCCCCGTGTGCTTCAGTTTTAATGGGTTGATGATTTTTTCGGTTAAAATTTCAGTAAAAGATTTTCCTGTTATTTTTTCTATAATTTTCCCAAGAACTACATAAGCTCCATTATCATAATTGAACCTGCTGCCTGGGGTAAATTCTAAACTATCACTGCAATATTGATCAATAAAATTATCAACTGAGATGGTTTTCTGGTAAACTTCAAGTCCTTTTCCGTGTTCGCAGTTTGGTATGCCCGAACTATAAGTGAGTAGTTGATGAATGGTTACTTTGTTTTTTGCAGGGCCTTTATAATTATCTAAATATTGCCCAATGCTGTCGGTAAATTTAATTTTTCCTTCTTCATAAAGCTGAAGTAATAACACTGCCACAAAAGTTTTGGTTATAGAGCAAATTTTAAATTTGCTGTTATTAGAAATGGGGACTTTTAATTGCCTGTCTCCAATACCATAAGAATGTAAGAAAGCAGTTTTTCCATCAGAAGCTATAAGTACGGTACCGTTGAAGTTGTCTTTCTTCACAAATTCCTGAATGATGCTTTCATACTTTTTTATTTGACAAAAAAGTAAGTTTGTAGTTAAAATAAAAAAAGAAGCAAAAATAATTTTCATTCTAGTTTGTTTTTTATAATTTTTATATAATCCAGTATCATTTGCTGATTTCCGGTATACCAAATCTTTATCACTTCATAAGGTTCGTCAAAATATCTTTTGTTTGCTCATCCGTAGGGTCAAGTTCTGCAGCTTTCTGATAATTTTTTATTGCATTTGTTTTATCATTAAGTTTTAAATAAAAATCGCCCCAGCGGCTGTAAACTATAGATGAATTCGGGTGCTGAACTGTAGCTACATTCAAGATTGTTTTTACGGCTTCCATATCCAGAGGTTTTTTGTTCATCAGGTCGTAAGCCAGGTAAGTGATCTGGTATTCGTTCATTTTCATAGCTGCGAAAGCTTTTTTTGCTTCATCGTATTTTTTCATCCGCAAATATTCACCCGGCGAAAATTCATCGTCCTTCATTTTTGGCATCGGCTTTTGCTGATAAACGTTTTGCAGAGAAATCACTTCACCCTTTTCATTCATTTTAAATCCGGCTTTTATATTGTAATCTGTAAAAACAATACTGTCTGTTGCAACCGGAAAGCAATAAATATCGTTTCCTTCATTGATGTTTTCTACAAGGTAATTTTTTTCTTTTCGCAGGTAAAGCACTTCGTCAGTACCCATCCGGTAACGGCCTGTAAATTTATCAAGTTCACTGCTTGTTAAACTGATTGGTATCACTTCCTCCGGTAAAAAATTTTTCCAGTTATAAACTTTTGCAACGGCTCTTCTTATCTCTTTACCCAAACCATTTACATCATCACCGGAGTTAAGCATAATGATAACTCCATTTCCGTTTGTAACACTGGCAATACCGTAAGCCAGAAATCCTGCATTTACCCCTGTAAATTCAAAGTAAATGCCATTGGGATCTTTATTATCAGTACGCTGAATTATAAAAGGGCCAATACCAATTTGCTCCTTGTACGATCCGTCAGAAACATTTTGTTGTGCAGTCAGCATTTTTTTTGTAGTAGCCTGGTTCAGTATTTTACCCTTGCCCAAATAAGATTTTTGTACATCAATAAAAAATTTTGCAAGGTCTGTTGCTGTACTGTAAAGCCCTGCTGCAGCCTGTTGTGGGTAAACATAAGGCATGCCCTTAAACCACGATGCAGTTGAATAAGCCCATGAACTTTGATTGGTAAATTTTGGAGGAACAGGCTGTTCAAAAGTTGAATTTTTCATCCCCAGTTTATCAAAAAGTATTTCTTGTGTTAGGTTTGAAAAACTTTTTTTCGACACATCCATCAATGCCAGTTGAGCAATCATACTTCCACCGCCGGAATAACGAAATGCTGCGTTTGGTTCGCTATTTAAAACTACCGGTCTGGTTTCTGAAATTTTTGCACCACTTAATATTTCTACTATGGTAGGTAAAGGTTGTGTTGGCGTAAAACCAAAATATGATGACTGCGAAGTACCCGCAGAGTGGCTGAGCAACATCCTGAGGGTTACCGGTGTTTTTTTAGTAAAATCATTTTCGGAAATCTTCCAGGAGCTTAGATAATTATTAATTGGTTTTTCTAAATCAATCTGACTGTTTTCAACCATTTTTAAGGCGGTAACTGCCATTAAAAATTTACTAATTGAGCCTGCTGAAAACATAGTTTCAGTGCTTACTGCAGTTTTTTTTGTAGTGTCAGCCAAACCATAACCTTTTGCCCAGTCAATTTTATAATCCTTTATAACTGCAATGCTAACGCCTGGTACTTTGTAGTATTTCATCCGGTCTAAAATATTCCAGCCTTTAAAATTTTTTACAGGTACAAATGGAATAAGGTTATTTTCCACCTGTGCTATCCTGTTGTTTAATATTTTGTTTTGAGCGAAGGCTTGGGTTGCAAAAAGTATAAGTAAAAGCAAGGTGATTTTTTTCATACATTTTTTTAATAGTTTGGTTTGAAGATAACAGGCCAATTGTAAAATTGTTGAAATGTGGTTATATTTATTTAGGAATATCGGTTTGGGTAGGATAAAGCTCAATTTTTTATAAAAATGTGCTTTAAACAAGGTTTTATGCAACTTCCAATAATCAATAAAATACACTGTTTTATAAATTTAAAGTACAAAAAATGAACCACAAAACTATTTCGATACGGCCGTTTATTGGCGCAAAGGATTATGAATTATCCCGTGATTTTTATCGCTACATCGGCTTTGAAGAAATTATTATCTCAAATACAATGAGTTTGTTTAAAACCGGAAACACCAGCTTTTACCTGCAAAAAGCTTACGTAAAAGACTGGATAGATAATACCATGATTTTTTTAGAAGTAGATGATGCACACCGCTATTGGAAAGAACTGGATTCGTTGAACTTGCAGGTAGAATATCCGAGTGTAAGGCTTGTACCGGTTAGGGAGTTGGATTGGGGCAAAGAATGTTTTTTACAGGATCCCTCGGGTATTTTATGGCATTTCGGACAGTTTAACAATTGATCAGATTGGTTTTCTTTTTACTGTAAATAGCATTAAACAAATGTAACTATTGGTTGTTTATGTGTTTGTATCTGAAGTTTAAAACGAACACAAAAAAGTATCCTTTAATGACATTTGAAACTGATTATAAAACCATCCTTGGATACATTGATACAATTGATCCTTTGCAATATGCTAAAACAAGAAACTATATTGATGGTGAAGTAACAAAGTTATCTCCTTATATTTCAAGAGGCGTAATAAGTACCAAACAACTGCTGGCGGCTGTGTTGCAAAAAGGGTATCAAATTACAGCCATAGAATCTTTCGCAAAAGAATTATGCTGGCGTGATTATTTTCAAAGAGTAGCACAGGTAAAAAATATTAATCTGGATATTAAACAAACCCAACAGCCTGTTGCAAATTTTGGCATACCTAATGCTGTTTTAAATGCAACAACCGGTATAGCAGGTATTGATGATGCCATAAAACAATTATACCAAACCGGCTACATGCACAATCATTGCAGAATGTACACGGCATCGCTGGTTTGCAATGTGGGTCAATCGCATTGGTTGCAACCTGCACAATGGATGTATTATTATTTACTGGATGGAGATTGGGCCAGCAATACCTGCAGCTGGCAATGGGTTGCAGGTGCCAACAGCAGTAAAAAATATTATGCCAACCAGGAAAATATTAACAGATATACCCACACTAATGATTCGGGCACTTATTTAGATATACCTTATGAAGCTTTTGCAGCAATGGAAATACCTGCACAACTATCAACTACAGAAAATTTTATTGCCGAAATTGAATTGCCAGATTCTAAAACGATAAATGTTGACTTAAGTCTACCAACTTTTATTTACAATTATTATAATCTTGATCCGCTGTGGCATAAAGATGAACCTGGTAACCGTATTTTATTGATTGAACCCGATTTTTTTGCGGAATATCCGGTAAGCAAAAACTGTATCGGCTTTATGTTGGCATTAAGCAAAAATATAAATGGCATACAGATTTATGTAGGTTCATTTAAATCGCTTACAGATAAATATGATCTGCAAAATATTTATTACAAAGAGCATCCGTTTAATAAAAGTTACACCGGAATTGAAGAAGCAAGAGATTGGATTGAGGAAGCTGTATCTGGTTATTATCCTTCATTCTTTGCATATTGGAAAAAGGTAGAAAAATATTTACACAAATAAAATAGAAAAATGATTTTAACTACTAATGATCTTGAGCAATTTGAGCAACGTTACCGCACGGCATTCGTAAATTCATTAGCTGGTTTTAGGCAAGCGGTATTAGTAGGTACCAGGTCTGTTGAGGGAAATACAAACCTTGCCATATTCAATTCACTCATTCACCTGGGGGCCAATCCTGCCTTATTTGGATTAATTAACAGGCCAGATAGTGTGCAAAGAGATACATTGCAAAACCTGATGGACACAAAAGAATATACCTTGAATTTTGTAAAAGCATCTGACTATAAAAAAGCACATCAAACATCAGCCCGTTATGCCAAAGGTATTTCTGAATTTGAACAGGTTGGTTTTTCCCCTTATTATCATCCTTGCTGCAAGGCACCTTTTGTTGAAAATGCGCTGGTTAAAATTGCTATGAAGTTTGAGGAGCGTATTAACATTGTTTTAAATGGTACTGTACTTATTATTGGCAGTGTAATGCAGGTTGATATTGATGATGAAATTGTAGGGCCGGATGGATTTATTTCTTTATCTGATGCTGAGGTTTTAATAAGCCAGGGTCTGGATGCTTACTTTATAGCCAAGCCTGTTGGCCGGCTTCCTTATGCAAAGCCATAATTTTTTTAACTATTCTTTCAACAGTATTACAAATATGCAAGGTACCGATATCGTTTTCCCCCATCAGTTATTTGAGCATAGCATACTCATCTCAAAATGCCATACTATTTACCTGGTAGAAGAGTTTTTATTTTTCCGCCAATATAATTTTCACAAACAAAAAATTGCATTTCACCGTGCCAGCATGAAATTTTATGAAAATTACTTGCAGTCTAAAAATTGTAAGGTGGTTTACATAAATGCTTTTGATGAACTGGCTGATATCCGGTTGCTGATTCCTCGCCTGGCAAAAGCTGGTCTTAAATATTTTGAATACATTGATACAACTGATAACTGGCTGGAGCAACGTATCAGCAAGGCCTGCAACGATTCGGGGATTGAAGCATCTAAAAATAGTTCTCCTTCATTTTTAAATACGCCCGATGATATTGAAACTTATTTTTTGAATAAGAAAAAAATGTTTCAAACTGATTTTTATAAGTATCAGCGCCAGCGCAACAACATATTACTTGATGCAGAACAAAAACCAATGGGTGGTAAATGGACCTACGATGATGAGAACCGTTTAAAATATCCTAAAGCAAAAACTCCACCCAAAACAAATTTTTTAAAAGCTACTAATTTTTACGAAGAAGCTGTTAACTATACAGGAAAATATTTTAAGGGTAACTATGGCACTTTAAGTGATGAATTTATTTATCCAACAACTTTTACCGAAAGTAAAAAATGGTTAAATGAATTTTTTAAAAACAGGTTTGCAGAATTCGGTCCTTATGAAGATGCTATTGTTGCAGATGAAAAAGTACTTCATCACAGCCTGCTAACACCCATGCTGAATGCAGGTTTGCTTACGCCACAATTTATTATTGATGAAGCTTTGCAATATGCCGGTACAAATGAAATACCTATAAATTCATTGGAAGGTTTTATCAGGCAAATAACCGGTTGGCGGGAATTTATAAGAGCAGTTTATCAACTTAAAGGAACCGAAGAAAGAACGAGAAATTACTGGGGTTTTACCCGTAAAATACCGGCATCTTTCTGGAACGGAACTACAGGAATTGAGCCTGTGGATATTACCATAAAAAAAGTGCTTGAAACAGGTTATTGCCATCATATTGAACGTTTGATGGTATTGGGGAATTTTATGCTTTTATGCGAATTTGATCCCGATGAAGTTTACCGCTGGTTTATGGAAATGTTTATAGATGCATACGATTGGGTAATGGTACCCAACGTGTATGGCATGAGCCAGTTTGCAGATGGAGGGTTGATGGCAACTAAACCTTACATAAGTGGCAGTAACTATTTAATGAAAATGAGTGATTATAAAAAAGGTGACTGGCAACAGGTTTGGGATGGATTGTTCTGGCGGTTTATGCATACACACAGAACATTTTTTTTGCAAAACCCAAGACTGGGTATGCTGGTAAATACTTTTGATAAAATGGCTGAAGGTAAACAGCAGAGCCATCTAAATAATGCTGAAGCTTTTCTCAATTCTCTTTAATTTATTCAATACTGCAAAATCAATTTTTAAAAATATTCTCTTGTAGTTTACATTTGCACTATGCCAAAACCTGTTATCTGCATCGGTGCATCTTTTATAGATGAACTTTTTCATGCAAAAGAAGAAATGCTACTTGCCACTACCAATGATGCCGTGGTTACAAAAACTGCCGGTGGCGTAAGCCGAAATATTGCCCATCAATTATCTTTATTGGGTGTACCGGTACAACTAATAAGTGTGTTTGGCGATGATAGCGACGGCGACTGGCTAAAGCAAGTTTGTACCCAGGCAGGCGTGTTGTTGGATGGTTCTATAACCAAAGCTGGTTTATCGGGTAAATACACTGGCATACTCAATGTGGATGGCTCTTTGTTCTCAGCTTTTTTAACCAATGCTGCCATACAACTCATAACTCCCAATCATCTAAATAAAAACAAAGAACTTTTAAGTACAGCCTCATATTTACTAGCCGATGCCAATATTAATGTAGATACTGCGGAGTGGTTACTTGCCTTTAGTAACGAAACAGGTATTCCTTTTGTGATAGAACCGGTATCTGTACCGCCTGCAAAAAAATTCAGAGATGTTGATTTAAAAGGATTATATCTGATAACTCCCAACGAAGATGAACTGCCTGTGCTCTGTAATAAAAATGCTTTTTTTACACAACAGCAGATAGAAGAATTGCTGAACAAGGGCATACAGCATATCTGGCTGCACAATGGTAAACATGGTTCTGCATTGTACAGCAAAGAAAAATCAATAACCCTGCATGCACCCGTTATTGAAGTTGTGGATTGCACCGGCGCAGGCGATGGTTCTTTATCGGGATATATTTTAGGAAAATATTTGGGTAAAGATGATATGGATTGCTTAAAACTGGCACATACTTTATCGGTAGAAATTTTGCAGGTAAATGGTGCTATTGCTACGCATCTTACGCAGGATAAATTGATAAATTTGGTTACAAAATATTATCCCGATTGATGAATAGTTTTTTAGAAATTAATACCGAAGTAAAAGAAGCCCTCGCAAAATGCAGGCCTGTAGTGGCTTTGGAGAGTACCATTATTGCGCATGGCATGCCTTACCCAAAAAATGTGGAGACTGCTTTGGCAGTAGAAGAAGTAATAAGAGCGAATGGTGCAACACCAGCAACCATCGCCATATTTAATGGTAAATGCCATGTTGGTTTAACCGGAGAAGAACTTGAATATTTTGGGAACGCAAAAGATGTTTGGAAAGTGAGCCTGCGTGATATGCCATATGTTATTAGTAAGCATTTATATGGAGCTACCACCGTTGCTGCAACCATGCGTATTGCTGAAATGGCCGGCATAAAAATATTTGTAACCGGAGGTATTGGCGGTGTGCATCGTGGTGCCGATAAGAGCATGGACATTTCTGCCGACCTTACCGAAATGGCGCAGACATCGGTTGCAGTTGTATCTGCAGGAGTAAAATCTATTTTAGATATTGGATTGACGCTGGAATACCTGGAAACAAAAGGAATACCGGTTGTTAGTTTTGGGCAGGATGAATTTCCGGGTTTTTATTCCCGCCACAGCGGATATAAATCGCCTTTGCGTTTGGATACAGCAAAAGAAATTGCTGCAATGCTTGATGCAAAATGGAAACTTGGCCTGGATGGTGCTGTGTTAATTGCAAACCCTATACCGCAACAGTTTGAGATTGCTGCAGGCGAAATGGAAATACACATACAAAGCGCAATAAATGAGGCTGCAGCAAAAAATATTACGGGTAAAGAAATTACACCATTCATATTAAAGTACATTGCCCAAAACAGCCATGGCGAAAGCCTGGAAACAAATATTGCATTGATAAAACATAATGCAAAAGTAGGTGCAGAGCTGGCGGTTGCCTATGTAGCTTTGTAACTGTGTTAACCTGTTTGGCAAATTATATTAACCGGAGTAATCCGTATCCCACTCAACAGATTTTATTTTAACAAGCACCTTTTGTTTATTGAATTCTAAAAAATACCACACTTTGTTTTTCTGGAATTTATAGGTTCTTTCATCCACCGATTTTTTTAAACCAGATAAGGCTTTTTTACATTCTGCAAAGGTTGATTTGTTAAGATAAATACCCAACGGGTGTTTTGTAACCTGCTTTGCAGTGATGATCAATCTGTCCAATTCAACTCCTTTTTCGTTGTAGTTTATATCTTCAAAATTATATTGAAGTCCGGCTTTTGTTTGCCAGGTATAATCATCAAAATCACCGGGGTTTTCTGATTTATAAAATTTGTAACTCTTACCTAAGATGGATTTAACATCGGATAGCAGTATGGGCATGCCATGTTTGTAAAGTTTATTTAAAGCTGCATCAATACTGGTATCGGCGGGTTGTGGCTGTAAAATGCCATTTTGAACATGCTCTTGTTTATTAACTGTTGTAGTTAAGTTATTGCTTGTGTATATGTAGGCCTGGTTAAGCAATAACAGGCACGTTAAACTGAGTAAAGCTGATAATTTCATGTTGTGTTTTTAATTTGAGGTTTTTTAATTTTAATTTAAAGTTGACTAATTGCTAGAACTTTATTCCGGTCAACTGAAACCTCTGTAAAATATAAAAATATTTCAGCATTACTAACTTTTTCCAAAGCTTTTATGCCACATTATTATTTGTATTTTCGAAAATGAATTACTTAAAAAAATAAAAAAGAGCTTATGAATCTATCGGCACAAATGGCTAAGCATTTCAGGGAAGTTTTTTTTGGAGGCAATTGGACTTCGGTAAATCTAAAACAAACCCTGGATGGTATAAACTGGCAACAAGCTACAACTTCTGTACATGGCTTTAACAGTATTGCGGCACTTGTTTATCACATCAATTATTATGTAAGTGCTGTAAAAAAAGTTTTTGAGGGAGATACGCTTGATGCACATGATAAATTCAGTTTTGATGTTCCGCAAATTACATCGGATGCAGATTGGCAAAGCCTGATTGATAAAACCTTTACTGATGCGGAAAGCTTTACAAATTTAGTTGAACGATTGCCCGAAGCCATGATGGCAACGTTTTTTGTTGACGAAAAATACGGCACATATTATCGCAATATCCACGGTATTATTGAGCATACACACTATCACCTGGGGCAAATTACTTTAATAAAGAAATTATTTTTATCTGCAGATTTTACCAATAGCAGCCTTAACACATAATTAATTGCCATGCAACCAAATTCATTTAGTTTTGTTCTTACTACAATCTAAACAAATAACATTTTACATGAAAAAGCATTTTTTATTTCTCTCTTTTACCTTGGCTTTTTGCCTGCAGTTATCTGCACAGACCTATAAAATTGATACCGCAAAAGTTACTTTTGAAAATGCGGAACGGCCCTGCTTTAGAGTAAAGTACGATGCAAGCCCTAAAACTGTAAAAAAAGCATGGGACGATTATTTTAAAAAAAACTACGATGTAAAAGTGAAAGGGATAGGCTTTTTAACCAACAAAGAAGTTATAACTGCTACAGATATAAGCCTGGTTGCTGTTTCAGACAAGCGGATGAACCTGTATGCAAGCGTGGTGGATGCACCGGGCGACCGATCAGAACTGAGTTATTTTATGAGCTTTGGCTACGATTTTTTTATTGGCCCCGAAAATTATCCAACAGAATTTGCAGCCATGAAAAAACTGCTGAACGATTTTAGTGTAGAGTTTCTTACTGATTTTTATTATTCAGAAGCATCACGCATGACGAGTGAAATAAAAGGACTGGAAAAAGATATCAGCCAAAATAACAAAAGCATTAAAAAGAATATTAAAAAAGCCCGTAAAGAATCAAAAGAAGTTGCCAGCGGATTGAGTGCTAAAAATACTTCGATGCAGATGGAGAACGACCAGGCTAAATTAAAGATTGAGCAACTGGGTAAAGACATTGAAAATATTAAATTAAAGCAGGCTGGTATTACCAGGAATTAAATCTGAATTTGCTTAGCAATAACATTTAATGCAAATGCCCCGGCAGTCTACCTGTCGGGGTATTTTTTATGCTATACCAGTTACAGATAAATGCCAATTACCAATGCAGCCATGCTGATTATGGTAAGGAGTATCAACAGCGGCATAATAAACTTAACCCAGGTTTTTAAACTGATATTTACCATTGCAAGCGATGGCAGTATAAGCCCTGTGGGTGCAAGGAACGACATGAGGCACATGCCATACAGATACGAGTTCACAATTTCACGGCCCGGCACATTTACTAAAATGGCAAGTGCTCCAATTATAGGCATAGTTAACACAGCCATGCCCGATGTGGATTGTATGAAAATAGAAAAGATGATGTAAAATGCCAGCAGCATCAGTATAAAAAATGCAGGCTGTATACCTTGTACCATGTTGGCTGTATAATACAATATAGAATCGCTTACATGCCCTTCGTTTAAAATAATGGTAACCCCACGGGCCACGCCTATAATAAAAGCAACCGATAGCAAACTCTCTGCACCTTTAATAAATTCACGGATAAATATTTTTTCGTTAAGCCTTGTTATTACTGCCAGCAGAATGGACGAACCGAGAAACAACGCAGACATTTCTGTTGTCCACCAATCTAAAAAAACTACCCCGCCAATCATGGTTAAAAAAGTGGCGATGTAAATGAGCAGCAGCAGTTTTGTTTTTACATCAAGTGTGGGTGTAGCCATTTCGTTGCTGATGCTTACCGGGTATGGCGAATTTACTTCACCATCAATTTTATAAACCAATGATGCCCTTGGATCTTTTTTTACTTTGGCGGCATACCGTAAAATATACCATATCATTATGGCCGTAACAATTACCCAAAGTATAAGGCGTTGGGTAAGGCCATCCATCCAATTAATACCTGCTGCATTGGATGCAATGATGACTGAGAAGGGATTTGAAAAAGCAGGAAGAGCGCCGACGGATGTGCCACCGAAAATAATAGCTAATGGTACAAGCATATCATAACCTGCTGCCAAAAAAAGGGGAACCAGTATAGGATAGAAAACAAGTGCTTCTTCTCCCATACCATAAGAAGCTGCAAAAAAAGAAAATACGCTTGTAAGAATGATAATGAGCCAATGCTCCCGGCTTTTCATACTATGCGCTAACCAGCCTACACCTTTTACCATGGCACCGGTTTCGTTAAATACAAACATAAAACCACCGATGATGAGCACAAATAAAATTATATCCACGCTGTCAATAATTCCTTTGATGGGTGCCTGCAAAATATTAATAAAGCCTTGCGGATTTCTTTTTTGTTTGGTAAACGAGTTGGGTACCGATACCGGTTTGCGAATTTCGCCATTGATAAATTTTTCTGCTTTTATTTTTATTCCCAGGCTGTCTAAAGTTTTTTGGGTAAGGGGCAATACAATTTCATTGCTATCGGTTGCCATGGTAAATGTTTTACCTGTTACCGAAAGCTTATTATACTGCCCTGCCGGCAACAGCCATGTGCCAATGGCCGCCAGTATAATAACAATCATTAAAATTGGAATAGGACCTGGAAATGATCTTTTTGTTGCCATGTACTTATATTATTTTTCTAATTGTTCAAATGTTTTTTAGCCACTTTTTAATAGTATTTATTTATTCTTCTCTAGTCAGTAACATGCGTTGCCTTATCTACCACTGTAAAAATTTATAAAGCCCTGGAATAGTTATAGGCATCATTTTTTTTATAATTGCTTCGTTTATTAATTGTATGTAACGCAATGCAGGGGTAATATCCGGCAGTTCTGAAAGTTTCTTAAAGAAAAGCATTTATAGGCAAAGTACAAAGCATGTTACAACAAAAGAGGGGGTTACTATTTTGGCTTGTAATCAAATACCAGCACCGCATTTTCTTCCAGGCTGGCACTGGCAAATAATTCGTAACGTTTTGTGCCTGCAGTTATCACTATCAATGCGGTGTTGGGCGGTATGCTGCCCAGGTTTTCGGCAAACAGCGTTATTTCGTGACGGGTTTTGGTTTCGTCCAGTTGTATGTTAAGTTCAATTCCTTTTTCAGTTAGCAATTGATGGGTGAGGAGCATTTTACCATTATATAAAATACTAACAGTATCTCCATCCATAATGGCATTATCGTATACTTTTAAATTAATGGTTTTTACATTTATTTCAATGTGGCTTTGCTCAGTATTTTTACGTTGGGTGATGGTTTTAGGAACGGCAATGCTGTCTTTTTTAACAGGTGGCTTTATAACTATGGACGGTAAACTGTCTTTCGGTTTTTCAGGAATAATTACTACAGGAGGAAAACTATCTTTTTTTACCGGTGGAGGATTGATTTTAAAGGTAGTATCTGTTTTCCGCTTATCTCTGGCAATACAATCTTTCATCAGGTCTATCAACTCATAAGGCTCAGCTAACACTTTTTTTATGTGTACGTATCCCGATGAATCTGCTTCCTGAAATGGGTTATCTTTCTTTTTATTAAAAAGAGAAAATATTTTTGAAAATACAGTATCTATTAAATTTACAAACGGATCTGTCTCTGGTATGGTGGGTAATTGTTCAAGTATTTCAATGCCATCTTTCATTTTATAATCCAGTTGCAAATGCATCAATACATGGCTGCCTGAGTTTTTTAAAAAGTACCTGCCATCAATTGTTAATATTTTTGTTTGTTTATTAAAGCTGCCTTCAAAAAATGCCTTACAAAAACTTTTTTTATCCTCCAGTACATGATCCTCGGTATAACCACAAATTTTGTTGCCTGTTTGAATAATATTAAGTCGTAAAAACTGGTCAGTACTGAGCTCGCCCTCCCACGTGCCGGTTAAGTTTTGAGCCTGTACATTTATTACAGTTAAAATAAGTGAAGTAAAAATAATATGGCGGAGTGTAAGTAACATTGCTTACTAAATGTACAGCAAAAAAACAAGTAAAATATTAAGTGATGAGGAATAATTGATCCGCAAAAGAAGCGGAAATTAACCCAGCCTCAACCACTTCTGCAGTATGGGCTGGCAAAATTCCTATATACCCACCAAGTCAACCAGCTCTTTAATAATTCTTACCAGCTCTTTTTTTCTTGATTTTACTTCTTCCATGTTTTCAAAATACATCATGCGCCGGTCTTTGTAATCTCCTTCTAAATAAACAGATTTTATTTTTACTATGGCAGGATGATGAAATATAAGATGTACATGTTGTTTTGCCTTTACATGTATAGTTGCCAGGTCATCCGTATAAAAAAAACTGGGTGCATTCCATTTTATACGCTCGGCAATTTTTTCATTTAGTTTGATGATGGCTCTCACAGCTTCAATTTCAGCATTAAGCGGATGCTCAAGCTGCCGCATAAAAGTATTTACTTCGGCTGTTTTATTTTCGGTATTCATTTACTATAAATATGCGGCGGTTCGTTTTTACAACTGCTGTAAAATTTATAGTAAAGTAACATTTTTTATTTAAAAAGTTTTGGCCAGTTTAAATCTGCATTTTTTTTAAGGGTTGCTTCGTTTTTATTCCAGTCTTTTAAAGTGTTTGTAAAAAAACGGTTATAAAAAAGATAAAGCTTACCATTTATAATTTTAAATGTTTCCGGATCAATTGATACTTTTTCGCCATTGTTACCCATGGCATAGGCACACCAGCCTCCATACTCAGGCTCGTATTTAAAAGGTGCAGCTTTAAAGGCATCTTTATTCTGTATCGAAGAAAAATAATACACAATACCCTGGTGCGACAGCGCCAGTTCTTTTTTACCCTTAACAGCTTTGTTTTGTGTAAAGTAGGCAACAGGGTCGTATCCTTTTATTGCAACTCCCTCTTCAGTATTAAAATTTTTTTTACGTAAAGCACCGGCATCCTGAGCTGTGGCCGGAAAACTAAAAAGGGCCATTACAATTAAAAC
>JANMBZ010000117.1:0-10420 GCA_031360765.1 Chitinophagaceae bacterium | reverse complement strand
TTTTTACGCCAGTCGGCTGTACTATCTGCCGGTATTTTTGCGATGCCTGAAATGGCTTTAGCCAATAATAAAAAGATAGGATTGCAGTTGTACACACTTCGTGAAAGTGTTGCCAAAGATGTACCGGGTGTTTTCAGCCAGGTATCAAAAGCCGGTTACAGCGAACTGGAAATGTTTGGGTTATCGGCAGAAAATAAATTTTTTGGTTATACAGTTAAAGAAATAGCAGAGTTGCTGAAGCAGAATAATCTTACAAGCCCAAGCGGGCATTATATGCCCGAAAATTTTTTGTTTAATAATGGCAATGGTGATGATGTGAAAAACTTATGCGATGTGGCCAATACATTGGGAAACTCTTACTTAATAATTCCCTGGATGAGTGAAGAAAAAAGAAACTCAATAGATAAATATAAAGCACTTGCACAGCGGATAAATAAAGCCGGTGAAATATGTAAGGCTGCAAACCTGCAACTGGCCTATCACAACCACGATTTTGAATTTGCGGATTTTAATGGTGAACATGGCTACGATATCTTGTTAAAAAATACAGATAGCAATTTAGTAAAGATGGAAATGGATCTGTATTGGGTTGTACGGGCAGGGTACGACCCAATTGCATTATTCAAATCGAACCCCGGCAGGTTTCATTTATGGCATGTTAAGGATATGAATAAAAATGATAAAACACAAAATACCGAAGTATGCAATGGGTCACTCGATTTTAAAACAATTTTTGCCAATGCAAAGCTGGCTGGTGTAAAACATTATATTGTTGAACAGGAAAATAATTATGTGCCCGATTTTTATGGAAGCATTGTTACCAGTAATAAAGCGGTAAAAAAACTGCTGAAGAAAGTGAGCTGATAGAGCCTGGCGCTAAGGCAATCTGAATCGCAAAAAAGTTGAATAAAAAAAGCTGCACCCATAAAGTGCAGCTTTTTTTATAGGCGAAATTATTTACAATTTTTTTATTTTTATATTTCTATACCAAACCGTATTGCCATGATCCTGCAACGCAATATGGCCTTTTTTATAAGTTCCAAAATCCGGCCTTTCTTTAAACTTGCTGCCTGCCACTAATTTTTTCCAGGAATCATCCCATAACATGGTACTTACTACATTGGTACCGTTTAAGATAAAATCCAGTTTGCCATCTTTCGAAATTATTTCAGCCTCATTCCATTCTCCTGGCTTTTTTACAGGCTCGCTACTTGAAGAAATCAAATCGTACAAATCGCCGGCCCGGTGTTTTGGAATTTTTCCATCTGAATGCAGATCATTATCCAGCACCTGCATTTCGGGGCCGGTGTTCCATACGTATTTATATTTGGTTGTGTCTTCATGCACATAAAAAATAATACCGCTGTTACCGCCGGTTGCTATTTTCCATTCCAGTTTCAAATCAAAATTTTCAAATTCTTCTGCAGTAACAATATCGCCACCTTGTGAAGTTTGCCAGCCTGCTTTTTTGGTAGTGTCTAAATATAACGCCCCATCCTGCACTTTCCAAGCTTCGCCCACAGTTGTTTTACCGTAATTATGCCATCCGGCGAGTGTTTTACCATCAAATAAAGAAACCCAGCCACTGTCGGTTTTATTTTCAGCTGCCGGAGCTTCTGATTCTTTTTTTTCTGACGGAGCATTGCATCCACCAATCGTTATTGCAGTAAGTAATATTAATCCTGCTCTTTTCATATTTATCGTTTTAGTCTTTTAATAATAAGATGTACTTAACCATTTTTTCAGCATCGGCTTTTGTGATGGAAGCATGCGCCAGCATTGGAACAGGACCCCAAATACCCTGACTGCCTTTTATTATCCTGTTTGAAAGTGTGTCAATACTTTCAGGCGTGTTTGGATATTTATTTGCCACATCGCCATAAGATGGACCAACCACTTTTTCCCTGAGTTTATGGCAGGTAAAACAATCAGATTTTGCTATCAGGTTTAGCCCGGCATCATAATCGGGGTTGTCCATAGCTGTATTCTTTTTTTGTTCTGGTTCGCCGGTTTTTGTTTTTTCTTCTGTGCTGTTGCAGGCAAAAAGAGCCAGTACAATTACAGCCGATGCGATTATTTTTTTCATGCTTGCATTTTATTTTTATTAATTTATTCCAAGTATTTTTTTATTCAGATCGGCATCGGGTGTAGTGGCAGCAAAATCATCAAATGCTTTTTCTGTAACACGGATGATGTGGTCTTTTATAAATTGAGCTCCCTCTCTGGCACCATCTTCCGGATGTTTGATACAGCATTCCCATTCCATCACCGCCCAGCCATCATACCCGTATTGTGTAAGTTTACTGAAGATTGTTTTAAAATCAACCTGCCCATCGCCTGGGCTGCGGTAACGCCCTGCACGGTTTAACCAGCTTTGGTAGCCGCCAAAAGTGCCCTGGCGGCCGGTTGCATTAAACTCTGCATCTTTTACATGAAAAGCTTTAATGCGTTCATGATAAATATCTATGTAATCGAGATAATTTAATTGTTGCAAAACAAAATGCGAAGGATCGTACAACAAACATGCTCTTGCATGATTGTTTACTTTCTCCAAAAACATTTCATATGTAATTCCGTCAAACAGATCTTCGCCAGGATGAATTTCATAACAAACATCCACGCCACATTCGTCAAAATAATTAAGGATGGGCAGCCACCGTTTTGCTAGTTCAGTAAAACCTTCATCAACCAATCCTGCGGGCCTTTGTGGCCATGGATGAAAAGTATGCCAAAGCAATGCACCGCTGAAAGTGGCGTGGGCAGTAAGTCCTAAATGCTGAGAAGCTTTTGCGCCATATTTTACCTGTTGCACAGCCCACTCCGTTCTTGCTGCAGGATTGCCATGCACTGCTGCCGGTGCAAAGGAATCAAACTGCGTATCATAAGCCGGATGAACAGCAACAAGCTGACCCTGTAAATGTGTACTTAATTCAGAAATTTCAAGTCCGCAAGAATTTATTTTTCCTTTCAGTTCATCACAATAAGTTTTACTTTCTGCTGCCAGTTTCAAATCAATCAATCTTGTTTCCCAGGTAGGTATTTGCACAGCTTTGTAACCAAAAGATGCAGCCCATTTACAAATATCTTCCAGGTTATTAAAAGGTGCTTTATCGCCCATAAACTGTGCTAAAAAAATACCGGGTCCTTTTATTGTTTGCATCATCTTTTATTTAAACATCAAAGTTTTTCCATTTAATATCGCTTTTTCCACTGGCAATAACATTTTCTATAAATGCCATGCCTCTTATACCTTCTTCAATTCCGGGATAATCAGTCCACTCTTGTTGTGGCGTAGTTCCGTTATTTTTTGCCATCAGCGTTAATGCAAAATTGCGGTACAGGTTTGCAAATGCTTCCAGGTAACCTTCCGGATGGCCTGCAGGAGTACGGCAATTAAATGCGGCTAACGGGCTTAAGTAGCCGTTTCCGGCCCTGAGTATTTCTGCGGGTTTATCAAGCCATTTTACCATCAATGTATTTGCATCTTCCTGCTGCCATTCAAGTCCGCCATGTTCACAATAAATTTGTATGCGTATATTATTTTCTTCGCCTGCGGCTACTTGTGTTGCATACAACAAGCCCGATGCTCCGTTATTAAATTTCAATAACACCGTTCCATCATCATCTAATTGGCGGCCTGGCATAGTAATATTTATATCAGCACAAAGTTTGGTAACCTGCAGGCCGCTTATATATTCTGCCAGGTTAAATGCATGCGTACCAATATCGCCCATGCTGCCTGCAATGCCGCTACGTGCAGGGTCTGTACGCCAGGCGGCCTGCTTTTGGCCACTCTCTTCTAAAAATGTGCTTAACCATCCCTGCGGATAACTAACGTAAATCTTTTTTATGGCTCCCAGTTTGTTTTGCCTGATGATTTCTTTGGCTTCTTTCACCATGGGATAGCCGCTGTAAGTATGTGTAAGGCAAAACAATTTTCCACTGCTATCTAAAACCTTTTTTAAATCTTTTGCTTCGGCAAGTGTTAAGGTCATTGGCTTATCAAGCACTACATCAAAGCCATGCTCCAGTGCCATCTTTGCCGGTTCAAAGTGCAGGTGGTTGGGCGTTACAATGCTCACAAAATCCATTCTTTCTCCTTCGGGCAACAATTTTTCACGGGCAAACATTTCGGCATAGCTGCCATAAACCCTGTTTGCCGGCAGGTATAAACTTTGTCCGCTTTCTTTACTTTTTTCTTCGTTACTACTAAAGGCACCGCACACCAATTGTATATGCCCATCCAGGTTTGCAGCCATGCGATGCACTGCTCCAATAAAAGCATCTTTGCCCCCGCCAACCATGCCCATGTTGAGTTTTCTATGCATTGCAAAAATGTTATTGATTGAATTAAGCAAGAATCTGTTGAGTAAATTTAAAAGAAAATAATCAGTAACCCGATTTCAATTGAATAAAATATCCTGATAAAGAAGTTTAATTCAGGAATTAAACACCGCAAACGTTTGTTGAATTAATTTATCCTGATAACTGATTTGTGAAGACAAAAAAAATTATATTTACCAAGCTAATTATCTAACTAACGATTAAACAAAAGCTGCTGCATGAAATCAATTATCCGGTTGAAGTTATCTTCCATGATGTTTCTTAATTTTTTTGTTTGGGGTATTTGGTTTGTAACCATGGGGACTTTTTTAATTAAGGGAAACATTGGAGCAACAGGCGGACAAACAGGCGCAGCCTACGGCACTCAATGCCTGGGTGCAATCATTGCACCCTTTATCATCGGGCTTATTGCTGATAAATTTTTTGCTGCACAAAAGATTCTGGGCATACTTCACCTGGCAGGCGCAGCCATTTTATATTTTATTTCTTCGCAGGCAGATTTTGCATCTTTCTATTCGCTGCTGCTTATCTATATGATTATTTATATGCCAACGCTGGCACTTGTAAATGCCATTACTTTAAAACAAGTTACCAATGCAGAGAAAGAATTTTCGGGCATACGCATGTGGGGCACCATTGGCTGGATAGTTGCCGGCCTTATCATTGGTGCCATGGCCTGGGAAAAAGATCCGGCTTCATTAACCATTACATTTAAAGTAGCTGCCCTGGTATCTGCTGTACTCGGTATCGGCAGTTTTTTTCTGCCAGATACGCCACCACCCAAAGCCGGGCAAAAAGTTACAGTAAGTGAAGTGCTGGGTCTGGATGCCATCAAAATTTTAAAAGATAAAAATTACCTCGTATTCTTTTTAGCATCCATTCTCATTTGCATACCGCTTGCATTTTATTATGGCCAGGCTAATTTATTTTTAAATGAAACCGGTATGGTAGGCGCCGCCGGAAAAATGACGCTGGGCCAAATTGCAGAAACTGTATTTTTATTTTTGATGCCATTTTTCTTTGCAAGGTTTGGTGTAAAGCAAATGCTGCTGATAGGTATGATTGCCTGGGTATTGCGTTACCTGTTATTTGCCTACGGCGATATCGGCAACAGCTCCTGGATGTTATACACTGGTATTATTCTTCACGGCATCTGTTACGATTTCTTTTTTGTTACCGGCCAGATATATACCGATAAAAAAGCAGGCCCCCATATCCGTTCATCGGCACAGGGTTTAATTACGCTGGCAACTTATGGAGTTGGTATGTACATCGGATTTTACATGGCAGGCCTTATTGTAGATAAATATTTGCTTGCCGATGGAACACACGATTGGCATACCATCTGGCTGATACCTTGTGTTTTTGCCGCTGGCATTGCATTGCTTTTTGCATTGTTTTTTAAAAATGATAAAACCAAACCGGCGGAAGCATGAACAGAAGAAAACTGATACAATCTGTAATGGCCGGTACTGCAGCAGCAGCACTGGCACCGATGCATTCTTTTGCAAAAAAAGTTGACCAGTTTTCACCCTTACTTAAAAATAATATTAACCATGCTGTTTGCCGGTGGACTTACGATTTTCTTAAGCTTGATGAACTTTGCCACACTGCAAAAGAAATAGGATTAAAAGCAATTGACCTTATTGGGCCAAAAGATTGGCAGGTTTTAAAAGATCATGGCCTGCACAGCAGCATGTGCAATGGTGCCGAAATTGGCTTAACCAAAGGATGGAATGATCCGCAGTATCATGATACATTGATAAAAAATTATACCGAACATATAGAATTAGTTTCAGGAGCGGGTTATCAAAATTTAATTTGCTTTAGCGGCAACCGCAATGGCATGGATGATGAAACAGGTTTAAAAAATTGTGCCGAAGGATTGAAGAAGATTATCGGCCTTGCCGAAAAAAAAGGCGTTGTAATACAAATGGAATTATTCAACAGCAAGGTTGATCATAAAGATTATATGTGCGATAAATCAGCCTGGGGTGTTGCCCTTTGCAAAAAAATAGGGAGTCCTAATTTTAAACTGCTGTACGATATTTATCACATGCAGATAAATGAAGGCGATGTGATAAGAACCATTCAGCAAAATCACGAATGGTTTGGGCATTACCACACTGCAGGTGTACCTGGCAGGCACGAGATTGATGAAACGCAGGAACTTTTTTATCCTGCCATTATGAATGCCATTGTAGCCACCGGTTACAAGGGATATGTGGCGCAGGAATTTATTCCAGTTAAAAAAGATAAAATAGCATCGCTGCGTAATGCTGTTTTGCTATGCGACGTTTAAAAATATTATAAACAGGAAAAACCAATAAATTTTCAATTATGTCAAATCTTAATTTCGATGCTATTGTAGTAGGTTCTGGTATCAGCGGCGGTTGGGCTGCAAAAGAGCTTGCCGAAAAAGGGCTTAAAGTGGTGATGCTGGAAAGAGGCCGCAATATTGAACATGTGAAGGATTATGTAAACGCCAACAAGGAAAGATGGGAATATCCACATCGTGGCGCTGCTACTCAGCAAATGAAAGATGATTATCCTGTTTTAAGAAGAGATTACCCGCTGAATGAAGAAACAAAAGGTATGTGGGCAAATGAAAAAGAAAGTCCGTATGTGGAAGATAAACGCTTTGACTGGTACCGTGGATATCATGTAGGGGGCCGTTCATTATTGTGGGGCCGCCAGAGTTACCGCTGGAATAAATGGGATTTTGAAGCCAATGGTAAAGAGGGGATTGGTACCGATTGGCCCATTCGTTATGATGACCTTGCACCATGGTATAGCCATGTAGAAAAATTTGCCGGCATACAGGGCACTAAGGAAGGATTGGATGTTTTACCCGACGGCGAATTTTTACCCGGCATGGATATGAACGTGGCCGAAAAAGATATTGCCGCAAAAATAAAAGCGCATTATAAAGGCCAGCGGCATATGTTTATTGGCCGCAGTGCAAATATTACACAACCCAAACCGGAGCAGAACAGGGTTAATTGTCAGTACCGCAACCGTTGCTGGCTGGGTTGCCCGTTTGGTGCATACTTTAGCACGCAATCGGCAACTTTACCGGCTGCTATGGCAACTGGTAATTTAACTTTAGAGTCGGATAAAATTGTAACTAAAATTTTGTACGATAAAGACAAAAAGAAAGCAACCGGTGTTGAGGTAATTGATGCCAATACCAACAAAACCTATCAATTCACAGCTAAAGTAATTTTTGTTTGTGCCTCATCTTTTAACAGTACCTGGTTATTGATGAACAGTGCCACCGACATCTGGCCCGACGGCCTCGGGAGCAGCAGCGGCGAACTGGGGCATAATGTAATGGATCATCATTTCAGAATTGGCGCATCAGGCACCGTTGAAGGTTTTGAAGATAAGTATGAATATGGCCGCAGGCCAACGGGTATTTATGTGCCACGTTTCCGCAATATTTATAACGATAAAAGAGATTACCTGCGTGGCTTTGGTTACCAGGGTGGTGCAGGCCGGGGCAGAGGTGTAGAAATTGCCGAAATGAGTTTTGGTGCTGCGCTGAAGGAATCGCTTACGGAACCCGGAAGCTGGAATATGAACCTGCTGGCTTTTGGAGAAATGTTGCCCGATCACTCAAACAGAATTTATCTGAATAAAACGGTAAAAGATAAATGGGGATTACCCGTGCTGGCGATGGATGTGGAGATGAAGGAAAATGAATTGAAAATGCGCAAGGATATGGGGCCGGATGCGGCTGAAATGCTGGCCGCAGCGGGTGTTAAAAATATAAATCAGTACGACTCGGGTTATGCACCGGGTCAGGGCATTCACGAAATGGGTACGGCACGTATGGGCCGTGATCCTAAAACTTCTGTATTAAATGGCAACAACCAGGTATGGGATGCACCCAATGTGTTTGTTACGGATGGCGCCAGCATGGCCAGTGCCAGTTGTGTTAACCCGTCGCTTACTTATATGGCGCTAACAGCCCGGGCTGCAGACTTTGCAGTAAAGGAATTGAAGAAAGGAAATCTTTAAAAATCATTATTTAAACTGTTTAAATACAAGTTATGGAACGCAGAGAACTTTTAAAAATAATAGCCGTACTTACCGGCGGTGCCATTATTGGAGGCGATGTTTTTTTAAGCGGTTGTAAAACCAGTGTAAAAAAAGGCGAAGGATTGCTAAGTGCTGATAATATCGCTTTGCTTGATGAAGTAGGTGATACTATCATCCCTGTTACAAATACACCAGGTGCAAAAGCCGCAAAAGTTGGTGAGTTTATGAATGTTTATGTTAGCGATTGTTACCGTGCCGATCAGCAAAAGGCTTTTACCGAAGGCCTTGTTGCCTTAGATAAAGCCTGTGAGAAACAGTTTGGTAAAGATTTTACAAAACTCACAGTTGCAGAACGCACCACACTACTTACAGCACTGGAAGCGGAGGCCAAAGCCTACAACCTGCAAATAAAAGATAAGGAGCAAGCGGCCAGAGACCAGGCCAAAAAAGATATGAAAGAATTTACAGGAGCTCCGCTTCATTATTATACCATGATAAAGCAGTTAACGCTGATGGGATATTTTACTTCGGAAATTGGGATGAAGCAGGCACTAAATTTTTTACCTGTGCCTGGCAAATATGATGGCGCTTATCCTTATAAAAAGGGAGATAAGGCCTGGGCGATTTGATAAAAACCATCAATTTTAACTTCATTTAACTTAAAACCGGCCCTTTATTGATTAAAGGCCGGTTTTTTGATTTGTAAATATGCTTTTTATTTGTACCTTTGCGCCGCTAAAAGGCAGGTAATGTTTGGATGGGCCCGCTTATTTAGCGCATCATGAGAGTCTAAAAAATTATATTAACCCCGGTTCGCTTGCAGCGTTCTTAATTACAGGGGTATGCTTTTTTACGAAAGCAAAACGATCAGCAAAGAACATAAGTACAAGAGTGATTATTTTTCACTTTTTTACCAAAAAAGCAAAAAATAATAAACGACCGTTGCCAATGAAGCTTAATAGCAACTCAAAAGCCGGGCTCATAACAATAAAAATTAAAAATTAAACACAATGGGAGATTTACGTTATCAACGCAATTTCGGTATTGCCGCTCATATTGATGCCGGTAAAACCACTACCACAGAGCGTATTCTTTATTACACCGGTGTAAATCACAAGATTGGTGAAGTACATGATGGTGGCGCTACTATGGACTGGATGGCTCAGGAACAGGAAAGAGGTATCACTATTACCAGTGCTGCTACTACCTGCTTTTGGAACTTTCCAATGGTGCAGGGTCAAAAAACACCTGATACTAAACAATATAAATTCAACATTATTGATACGCCGGGCCACGTGGATTTTACCGTAGAGGTAGAGCGTTCTTTACGTGTACTTGATGGTTTACTGGCTTTGTTCTGTGCCGTATCTGGTGTGGAGCCTCAGAGCGAAACCGTTTGGCGCCAGGCTAACCGTTACAAAGTACCACGTATCGGGTTTGTAAATAAAATGGATAGAAGCGGTGCCGACTTTTTGAACGTGGTAAAACAGGTTCGTGAAATGTTGGGTGCTAAAGCTGTGCCTTTACAGTTACCCATTGGTGCTGAAGATAATTTTACCGGTGTAGTTGACTTGATTACCATGAAAGGTATTGTTTGGAACGAAGAAGATAAGGGTATGACCTTTAAAGAAGTGCCTATTCCGGAAGATATGAAAGAAGAAGTTGATCAATACCGCCAGGAATTGATTGAAGCCGTTGCTGAATACGATGAGAAGCTGTTGGAAAAATTCTTTGATGATCCTAACACGATCACTGAAGATGAAGTACACGAAGCTATCCGTAAAGCAACTATTGATATCTCTATCATTCCGATGATGTGTGGTTCATCTTTTAAAAACAAAGGTGTACAAACAGCGTTGGATGCGGTAGTACGTTATCTGCCTGGTCCGTTGGATATTGATGCAGTTGTAGGAACAAACCCAGATACCGGTGAAGAGATGATCCGTCACTCAGATCCAAAAGAACCATTTAGTGCTTTGGCATTTAAGATCATGACCGATCCTTTTGTAGGTCGTCTGGCGTTCTTCCGGGC
>JANMBZ010000026.1:0-41531 GCA_031360765.1 Chitinophagaceae bacterium | reverse complement strand
TTTCAATTTAGTAAATACAAAAGCATCTTCTTCAATTGTTTGATTTTTGTAAGGAGCGGCTCCCCAGGTAGTTTTTGTTCCTTTTACAGCAAACAAATCTTTAAGTCCATATGGTATGCCATGTAAAGGCCCACGGTATTTACCGGCAGCAATTTCTGCATCGGCCTGTGTAGCTTCCTGCATGGCAATAGCTTCCGTTACCGAGATTACACACTGTAAAGTATCTCCGTATTTTTTTAACCGGTCGATGAAGAATTTTGTCAGCTCAACCGAACTTATTTTTTTATTTTTAATTAATGATGCCAGTTCAGGAATAGAATAAAAGGCAAGTTCATTTTTATTTTTTGGCAATGAAATATTAGATGGAATATTCCATTTGATAAGATCCTGTTTCCTGTTAAATTTCATAACGGGCAAAACCGGGCTTTGCCAGGTGCTTAGCGGAACACTGTTATCCAGTTTAAATTGGCGCATTTTGTTATACTCCTTAGCGGTATTCTTTACATCATCAAATAAAGAATCTCTTTCAGACTGTTTGAACTGAAGGCCAATTACTCTTTCAGCAGCAGGAATATCTTTTATGGTCAGCGTATCCTGGCAATAGGCAGAAAGGTTAATAAACAATAGGAAAGTGAAAAGAAAATATTTCATAACGACATTTTTAGTGGGGGAAGCTACAAAATAAACAGGTTAGATTTTATGAAAGAGACTATTTAATAAGTTTATCAGATTCCCTTTTCCTGATAAACCACGCAATGGTAAAAGAGGGAATAATATCTGTGTAAGGAATAATCTCTTCCAGAAAATTAAGCACACCGCCTACTATACCAAAGCGGCCACCAAACAAAATAAAAAAAAGGTAGCCCGAAATGGGTGCCCAAACTACATCGGTAAATTCTGTAAGGCCGGGGATTATATAACTTATCATACCAATTACATCAAGTAAAATGCAAAGGGCTATGTTTGGTAAAGCGGTTTTGGGTTGAGTCATATTTACTTGTAACAGTTTACCCGTTTTAAATGGTTTAATACGTAAAATAGCAAAAAACTATTTTATCTCTATGTTAATATTCAATAAAGCCTTGCCATCCGGCTCTTTTGATGTACCTTTGCGCCCTCAAAAATAGCTATAAGAAGTGATTTGCAACGGACAGGCCATATTGGTTCTCCTGCAAAACAAGGCTTAAAGCAACAAGATTAGTATTATGGATATTCGTAACATCGCAATCATTGCCCACGTAGATCACGGTAAAACAACTTTAGTAGATAAAATTCTGCACAGCACAAATATTTTTCGTGATAACCAGGAGACTGGTGAATTGATCATGGATAATAACGACCTGGAAAGAGAACGTGGTATCACCATCTTCAGTAAAAACGTTTCGGTTACATACAAAGGCGTTAAAATAAATGTTATTGACACACCTGGTCACAGTGACTTTGGAGGTGAAGTTGAGCGTGTTTTAAAAATGGCTGATGGCGTTTTGCTGTTGGTTGATGCTTTTGAAGGCCCCATGCCGCAAACACGTTTTGTGTTGCAAAAAGCATTGCAACTTGGTTTACACCCGATTGTGGTTATAAATAAAGTTGATAAGGCAAACTGTCGCCCTGATGAAGTGCATGATGCAGTTTTTGAATTGTTCTTTAACCTGGATGCCACTGAAGAGCAGCTTGATTTTCCTACCATTTACGGTAGTAGCAAAAACGGGTGGATGAATACTACATTAACAGAAACGGATAATATTTTCCCGTTACTGGATGCTATTTTAGAGCATGTGCCGGAGCCTAAAGTAAACGAAGGCACTACACAAATGCAGATCACATCTTTAGATTACTCATCTTTCCTTGGAAGGATTGCAGTGGGTAAAGTTGCAAGAGGTACTGTAAGAGAAGGACAGCAAATTGCATTGGTGCAGGCGGATGGCGGCATTAAAAAAATGAAAGTTAAAGAACTATATACTTTTGAAGCGCTTGGTAAAAAGAAAGCAACAGAAGTAAGTGCAGGAGATATTTGTGCAATAGTTGGTCTGGAAGAATTTAACATTGGCGATACTATTTGTGATGTCGAATTTCCGGAGGCATTACCTGTTATCAGTGTAGATGAGCCAACGATGAGTATGATGTTCAGCATCAACAACTCACCGTTCTTTGGTCGTGAAGGTAAATTTGTAACCAGCCGCCATTTGCGTGACAGGCTGATGAAAGAAACTGAAAAAAATCTTGCTTTGCGTGTTGAAGATTCAGACAGTGCAGATAGCTTCCTGGTGTATGGCCGTGGTATTTTGCATTTGGGCATTTTGATAGAAACCATGCGTAGAGAAGGATTTGAATTAACTGTTGGTAATCCACAGGTTTTGGTAAAAGAAATTGATGGTAAGAAATGTGAGCCTTATGAAAACCTGGTAGTTGATGTCCCTGCTGAATTCAGTGGTAAAGTAATTGACCTGGTTACGCAACGTAAAGGTGAAATGCTGATCATGGAAAGCAAAGGCGAAATGCAGCATTTGGAATTTGATATTCCTTCACGTGGTTTGATAGGCTTACGTAGCAATATGCTTACCAACACAGCCGGTGAAGCTGTAATGGCTCACCGCTTTACCGATTACAGGCCTTGGAAAGGAAATATTCCTGGCAGAAGTAATGGTGTGTTATTATCTAAAAATACAGAAAGAACAACCGGTTACTCAATTGATAAATTACAGGATAGAGGCAGGTTCTTTGTTGATCCGGGAGATGAGGTTTACGTAGGACAAATAATTGCCGAGCATATTAAGCCAGGAGATTTAAATGTAAATGCTACCGAGCCAAAAAAATTAACCAATCACCGTGCAAGTGGTAGTGATGATGCCAGCAAGGCTGCTCCAAAGATTATGATGACTTTGGAAGAGTGTATGGAGTACATTCAGCAGGATGAGTGTATTGAAGTAACGCCAAAAAGCATTCGTATGCGTAAGGTGATATTGGATGAGAACGAGCGTTCAAGGGTTTCAAAGCAAATGAAATCAGAACCGGCTTAAAAGCAGTTCATTTAAGAAATATAAATACTTAAAATTTCCGCAATCTTTTCTTCATAAGGTTGCGGATATTTTTTTATAAAGGTTTCAAAAGACTTTTTGCCCATGGCTTCCCAATTGCTTTTTTGTTGCCAGCAGTTTTCTAATGCATCATCAATTCCTTCAATAGTTACGGCAGGGCAAATAAAGCCATTCACGTCATTCTCAACCCAGGCTGGCATATCGCCAACCTTACTTACCACACAGGGTCTTCCGGTTGCCATAGCCTCCACCACACTTAAGGGCATAGCATCAATAAGAGTGCATTGCAACAGCAAGTGACAATCGAGCAATGTTTGTTTTATATTGGTTGTAAAGCCTTTTAAGAAAATTTTTTCCTCAAGCCCCAATTCAATAATTAATTTCTCCAGTTTCTCTTTATCTTTTCCCTTTCCATATAAATTTAATTGCCAGCTTCTGGTTTTCCATTTTGGGGTGGATAATGCAGTTATTAATATATCCTGTGCCTTCCGGTGTGTATCCAGTTCTGCAAGCATTACCAAAATGCAGGTATCATTGATAAATGCAGGATAAGCACTCGCAAATATTTCTGGTTGAAATGTAATTGGATTTATCAGCGTTTGCTTTTTATCAATGCTGATGTTGAATTTGTTTTGAATAACTTCAAATATTTTTTGTGTGGCTCCAAAATTCATCTGTGAGCCTGAGATCCATTGCTGCAATAGTTTTTGTTTTGTAAAAGAAAGAACAGCATTTTCATTGTAGTTATGATTAAGGATAACATAAGCAGGAAGCCTTTTATAAAGATTGCTGAAGGGAGCATGTAGTATCTCTTCCCAACCGCCCTGGTTAACTACAGTAAGTCCATATTCCTCAAAAGGAATTGAATGCAATGATTTTTTTATGGCAGCTTTTTTGAATAGCCTCTTTTTATTCGGCAATAAATAAATGCTACAACCTGCATTTTTTAATTCATTGATACGGCCCTGTTTTTCCGGCCAATCATAACAACCAATACCAATTTTGTAATTATGTTTGCTCATCCATAAAGCGGTACGAAACCACAACTCTTCGCTGCCGCCCCAGGCACCACCATTCATTAAGGATAAAAAGAAAACCGATTTCATGCATTTGTTTTACTGCTAAACTTCGTACCTGTAAATTATATTTTAACGGGCTGCTTACTAATTGTAATTTCACGGCTAAATTAATTTTTTATTTGTTCTAATGTCAAGATTTAAAAAGTTACAAAAACAACTGGGGTTTTTTAAAGCCATATCTTTTTACCGTAAAGTAAAAAGCGGCAACCTGTCAAACTTACAAACAGGTAATCTTGCACAGCCGTTTAATTTACGCAACAATCCATTTGACTACGCAACTTTTGAGGAAGTGATTTTAAATGAGGCCTACAATATACCACTAAGCTTTACACCAAAATATATTATAGATGGCGGCGGTAACATCGGTTTAACAGCCTGTTTCTTTGCAACAAAATTTCCTAAAGCAACCATTGTAACTATTGAACCTGATACTGAGAATTACAAACTGTTGCAATTGAATTGTAAACAGTATCACAACATACATACATTGCAATGTGGAATATGGAAGCATGATACGCATTTAAAAATTGAAAACACCCATGTTGGCAACAATGCTTTTACCGTAACAGAAACCAATGAAGCTGGTACTGATACGATTAAAGCATTAACTGTTTTTTCTGTTATGGAACAATCTAATATGCCGCATATTGATGTATTGAAACTGGATATTGAGGGATCGGAAAAAGAAGTTTTTGAAGAAAATTTTGAAAAATGGTTACCGCTCACAAAGGTTTTAATTATTGAGCTGCATGATGAAATGAAAAAAGGATGTTCACGTGCAGTTTTTAATGCAGTCAGCAAATACGACTTCTCTTTTGATACAAAGGGTGAAAATATAATTTTTACAAACAATGCCTTTAAATAAGCAGCAGTGAGCATTCCTTCAAACATCAGCAAATACCTGGAGCAACATTTCGATAAAATATTTGTTATTTCGGTTCCTCGTTTTACCGACAGGCACCAGCGGGTAAAAAAAAATCTGGAAGGAATGCCATTTGATTTTTTTTGGGGTGCAGATAAACTTGAACTTGATTACGATAATGCAAAAACAAACGGGACGTATGATGAGCAGCAAGCAAAAAAACTTCAGCGGCAAGGCAAAGCATTAAACCTGGGCGAAATTGCCTGCTCTTTATCACACAGGATGGTGTATGCAGAGATGGTAAAAAATAACTGGGAAAAAGTTTTGATATTGGAAGATGACGTATTGCCAATTGCTGAATGCCTTGCTGAATTACCGGCTGCGCTGGATGAGTTGCCCAATAACTGGGAATTGGTTTACCTGGGTTATTTAAAACACGAAAAAGTTACAAATGCATTAAAAGCAAAACAGGTTTTTTATAAAATACTCAGCTCACTTGGCTTAATGGCCTGGAGTTATAAAATGGTAAGTAATCTTTTACCCAAACCTTTCAGCGCACATTTAAAAAAAGCCGGCTTTCATGATTGTACGCATGCCTATGCAGTTACATTGCAGGGAGCTAAAAAATTGCTGGCTGCGCAAACACCGGTTGTTTACCGGGCCGATGATCTTTTATCTTCAACAATTATGAAGGGAGAACTGGTTGCTTTTGTTACAGAACCTAAATTTTTTGACCAGGAAATATTTCACAATGCTGCCATTGCTTCAGAAATAAAAACATGATTAATTGGTTGCCGGCATGGCATCAATTTTTTTCTTTAAAGCCCCTGCCATTTTTTCATTAATCTTCAGCAGGCCTTCATATTGTTGCATGGCACCTTCTTTGTTTTTTAATTCAATATAGCAATACCCGGAGTAAAGTAAGGCAACATCCACCACCGAAACTGCCAGGTTCTTTTTTAACTGCTCAATGCACTCAGCATATTTTTTTAAAGAGCGGTAAGCCCATCCCATTTCGCCGTAGGAAGGTTTATAATTATTATCAATTTCAAGCGATTTAACAGCGTAAGGTATCGCTTTATCGAATTGTTGCTTAGCATTGTAAATCCAGGCAAGGGCATAATAAGTTTCTTTGTTCGTTTTATCAAGTTGCTCTGCTGCATCGTAATAAATAATGGCAGAATCGTAATTTTTTTTGATATCGCGGTAAATTTTGCCCATTCCTACTAAGGCATTGGTGTATTTTGGATTAAGTTGAAGTGCTTCGGTGTAATTATATGCAGCCATATCAACATTACCATTGCCAGCATAAATATTACCCATTTCAACGTAAGCCGAATCAAATTTTTTATCGGCTAAAACCGCTTTAGCAAATGAATTGAGCGCCTCATTAAAATTACTTTTCTGCTTAAATGCCATACCGGCTTTGTAAAAAGGAGCGGCTTTACTCTTTTGGGCTTGTGCCGTAAAAAATAATAACGAACAGAGTAAAGCAGGTATAATTTTTTTCAACATAAATCAATTTGTTTGATGCAAAATAACAGCATATTCAGTTTCGCTGATAAATTAATTCGTTAATTTCTGTTAAACAGATGTTTTCCATTTGGTTAGTACCCGTAACTTTGCAACATAAAATGAAACAGCTTTTAAACATATTTATATTAATTTTTTTCGCTTTGCTCATTTCTTCTGCATTGCAGGCCCAATGTGCAGTTTGTACTAAAACTGCCTCACAATTGGGCGAAAAACCTGCGCAGGGAATGAATGCTGCCATTCTTTATTTAATGATGATGCCTTTTGCCATTGTGGGTTTTATTGGCTATCGCTGGTGGAAGGGGAATAAGAAGTTAGAGGCTGAAGAGCAGCAGTGAGCATTTTGCCGTTGGCAGTGTGCAGTTTGCAACAAAGTGCTTTAATGCCAACTGCCAACCGCCATTGGAAACTGTTTTATCAGTAATAGTTTTTTATAAAGGCATATAAATTAAAATCCTTTCCGGCTGCCTCTATGTTTTCTTTCAGCACTGCTTTATCTATTGCAATCATTTTCTTTTGCTGTATCAGGTGAAAAGCTTTTTCGGCCAATAACCACGATCTTTTTTCCTTTTCTTTTACCACACTAAAAGAATCGGTAATTGTTTTCAATAACTCCTCTATGCCTTTTTTTTGCGATGCCACCGTTTTTATAACCGGCACCGGCATGGTATGGTTATTAAAAGCAGGAGCCAGCATCAACCTTAAGTTTTTTACAAAAATATCAGCATCAGGCCGGTCTGCTTTGTTAACTACAAAAACGTCGGCAATCTCCATCAGCCCGGCTTTCATGGTTTGTACTTCATCTCCGGCTTCGGGCACTACCACTACAATGGTAATATCTGCAAGGCCTGCAATTTCAATTTCGCTTTGGCCAACGCCAACGGTTTCCACAATAATGTAATCAAAGGCGGCAACTTTCATCAGGTCACTTATCTCGATAATTTTTGGATGTAAGCCACCCAGCGAACCTCTTGTTGCCAGCGAACGTATAAACACTTTGGGATTATTATACCATTCGCTCATTCGTATGCGGTCGCCAAGCAATGCCCCTAAATTAAATGGGGATGATGGGTCAACACAAATTACAGCTACTGATTTTTCTTCATCTACAATCAATGCTATCAACGCATCAACCAAAGTGCTTTTACCTGCACCCGGAGGGCCGGTAATTCCAATTATAGGTGTTGGCGATGGTGGTAATTGCCTCAGCAGGTCCTCATAACCCGTTACTTCATTCTCAATATAAGAAATGCAGCGGGCCAGTGTTTTGGCATTGCCGTTTTTAATTTCATTTATCTGTTGCTGCCACATTAAACAAATTTCAATTTTCTATTTTCAAATACCAAATAAATTAACGTTGGAGCTTTGCCAAAGCTCGAAACTTTGGCAAAGTTGCTTACTGGTCTTTTTTTATTGTTTCTTTGCAGGATGGATATATCGGTTGTTATCATTACAAAAAATGAAGCACATATAATTGCCAATACTTTGCAGAGTTTACAACCTGTAACCAGCGATATTATAATTGTAGACAGTGGCAGCACCGATGCTACCATTGCCATCTGTAAAAAAATGAATGCCACTGTAATTGAAACTGACTGGAGCGGTTACGGAATAAATAAAAATAAGGGTATTGAAGCGGCAAAACACGACTGGATTTTAAGTCTGGATGCGGATGAGGCAATTGATGTTGAATTGCAGCAAAGCCTTTTGCAGCTTGTATTAGCCAATGATAAGGAAGTATTCAACATAAGCTTTAAAAATTTTTTTTGTGGTAAATGGATACGTTTTGGTGAATGGGGATTTGATTGGCATATACGGCTATTTAACCGCAAAAAAGTTAGGTGGAATGATGTGGCCGTGCATGAAAACCTGATTTTTCCGCAGGATATGAATGTAACAAAACTGAAAGGCAACATCCTGCATTACACCGTGCAAAACCCGCAGGAGTATGATGCCAAAACAGACTATTATGCCCGTATGAATGCAAAGAAATATTATGCAGCAGGCAAGCAACCCAATTTTTTAAAACAATATCTTTCGCCGGCATTTGCTTTTTTACAGCATTATATTTTTCGTGTAGGATTTTTGGATGGAAGAGAAGGATTCATCATCGCAAAAACAACGGCACGATATACATTTTTAAAATACCGGTATTTAAAAGAGATGACCAACAATAAAATTTAATTTACTGATGACTAATTTTATTCCCATATTTCCTTTGGCAATTGTAGTTTACCCCGGTGAGCAGCTGAACCTGCATATTTTTGAACCCCGCTACAGGCAACTCATCAATGATTGTTTTGCTGCAAAAAAACCATTTGGCATACCATCGGTTATTGACGATAAAATAAACGAAATGGGCACGCTGGTACTGGTAAAAGAAATAAGCCAGGTTTACGACGATGGAAAAATGGATATTAAAACCGAAGGGCTGCAGGTTTTTAGAATGTTGGAAGCTGTTCATGAAATACCTGATAAACTATATAGTGGTGCCATTGTAAACTATCCGGATAATGATGAAAGAGGTAATAGAACTTTGATGAATGGGATCGTAAAAGGCATAAAAGAGTTACACAAGCTGCTTAACATAGAAAAGAAATTTTTAAAACCTGATGAAGAACTGTGGAGTTATGATGTGGCGCATCACGCCGGCATGAGCCTGCCGGAAGAATATGAATTGCTGGAACTGCTGCACGAATCGCAGCGGCAGGAATATTTAAAGCGTCATCTTACCAAAGTAATACCAGTACTGGCCGAAATGGAAATGCTGAAAGAAAAAGTAAAACTAAACGGGCATTTTAAAAATTTAAAAGGATTGGATTAAGCTTAGAAGTTTAGGAATTTTAGAAGGTTTAGTTTGGTACGGTTATGCTAAACTTCCTAAACCCTAAACCCTAAACTCCTAAACCCTAAACCCTAAACTTCTAAACCCTAAACCCCTAAACCAACTACAATGATAAAAACCATTTGCTTCGATTTTGGAAATACCCGGCTTAAAGCTGCCATTTTTGAAGAGGAAAATTTTGCTGCAGAAATTATTTTACAAAATGACGAAACTGCAACTATTGAAAAATTATTAACCGATCATAATCCACAGAAAACAATCCTCTCTTCGGTAATTGAACATAACCCGGACATTGAAAATGTGTTATCAGCAAAAACTGCTTTTCACAAACTTTCTCATCTTACCAAAGCAAATTTTACAACACCGGTAGGCAAACCAGAAACCATTGGTGCAGACAGGCTGGCACTTTCTGCCGCAGCTGTTCATTTTTATCCGGGCAAAAACAATTTAGTGGTTGCTTTGGGCAGTTGCATTACTTACAATTTCATAAATCAGTATGGTGCATTTATTGGCGGCAGCATATCACCAGGTATGGAAATGCGCTTTAAAGCCATGCAGGTTTTTACTGCAAAGCTGCCGTTGGTGCAAAAAGAGTATAATTTCCCCTTAATCGGCTACGATACCAAAACAAATATGCAAAGCGGAGTAATTAAAGGTATTACATATGAAATTGATGGTTTTATAGCTGAATATGCCCGAAAATACAGCAACTTTAACGCCGTTTTAACCGGCGGTGATACAAGCTATTTTGCCGGACAACTTAAAAACAAGATATTTGCCGACCCTTATTTCTTATTTAAAGGATTATATGCACTCAGTGAAACTAACAATGGCTAAAATTTCAATAGTACTTTTTGTGGCTTGTGGCTTGCAAATGAGTGCATACGCACAGGAAAATTCTCCTTATTCAAGATATGGATTGGGCGATCTTACACCCAACCACAATGTTTTTACTCGGGGAATGGGAGGCGTTTCTGCAGGTATGGCGGATTTTAATCCTTTTAGTACCAAGGCAAATGGGCCGCTTATATTAACAAACAATAACAGTATAAATTTTACAAATCCTGCATCGCTTTCATCAATATATAACACCATTTTTGATGTGGGTACCGAAATTGATTACAGAAGTTTAAAAAGTACCAACCCTGCAAAAAAATTCACTTCAGCCAATACTTATGTTTCTTATCTGCAGATTGCTTTTCCTTTATCAACAAGAAAAATGCTTAAGAAGGGAATTACATGGGGCATGACTGCAGGCCTGAAACCTGTAACTAAAATAAATTACAAAATTGAAAAAAACGAACGCCTTACCAACATAGACAGTTTAAATACTTTGTACGAAGGTAGTGGAGGTGTTAACCAGGCGCAACTGGGTACGGGAATAAAGTTTAAAAATTTCAGCATTGGTATTAATGCCGGGTACATGTTTGGCAGTAAAGATTACAGCACAAAACTTACCTTCATACCCGATAGTGCCAGCAGTTATTATTATTTATCAAATTCTGAAAACAAAACAACCTTTGGCGGATTTTTTATAAATGGCGGCCTGCAGTACGACATGGCATTAGCTAAAGATATTAAAGGTAATACCACAAAAAATTTAAGGCTGGGTGTTTACGGAAACCTGCAGCAGAACTTAAATGCAAACAATTATCTTACAAGAGAAACAATTATTTACGACAATGTAGGTAACCCTGTTCAATTGGATAGTGTTTATGCGGAGAAAGATGTAAAAGGTAATATTAAATTTCCTGCAATGGTTGCAGCAGGAGCTGTTTACCAGGATGCAAACTGGATGGTAGGTGCCGATTTTGAATATGGCAACTGGTCATCTTACCGTTTTTACGGACAAACAGACCAGGTGCAAAATAACTGGACCGTTAGAGTGGGTACTCAATATTATCCGGCAAAATTAAACACACCGGCAAGTAAATATTTTAGGTTTGTAAAATACAGGGCCGGCATTTATTATGGTACAGATTATATTAAAACTAACGTAAACAGGCCTGAGTATGGCTTTACGGTAGGTACCGGCATGTCTTTAACATCGTTAAAGAGGCCAAACCCTTATGCAGGCTATGTAATTTTAAATACCGGTCTTGAGTTTGGCAGCAGAGGTAATAAACAAACCAACGTACGTGAAAGCCTTATTCGTTTTAGTATCGGCATCTCAATGAATGCCCGCTGGTTTCAAAAGCCTAAATACAATTAATGTAATTTGAGTATTATTTACCGTTACAATAATTTTACATGATGGTATTGTTGCAGATTACAAACTTATATTTTGGGCACTGTGCCAATGTGAATAAACAAAACCGCTTTCTGCATTTAATTTTCTTTTTCATTTTAGTATCGGGTTTAACCGCCTGCGGTAACAGCGATACCGAAGTAAAAGCATACAACAGCAAAAGCCTGGGGGTAGAGGAAATAAAAAATGCCGATATAAATTACACATTAGGAGGTAATGCAAAAGCAAAACTACAATCGCCGTTGATGTTAAGGGTGCAGGATGCCAGCCCCTATGTTGAATTTCCAAAAAAACTCCATGTTGATTTTTTTAATGAAACCGGTACTGTTGATAGCAGGCTTGATGCGCTGTACGGCAAATACCTGGAGCAGGAAAGCAAGGTGTTTTTAAAAGACAGTGTAAAGGTAGTTAACATAAAAGGCGATACTTTATATTGTAATGAACTGTGGTGGGATAGAAACCGCAAAGGCAGAGAATTCTACACAGATAAGCCAGTAAAGATCCGAACTAAAACACAGCTTATTAACGGTACGGGCATGGAAGCTGCACAGGATTTTAAAAACTGGGTAATTATAAATCCAAACCAAAGCGTGATAAAAGTTGCCAACTCACAATTTCCTGTCTATTAATATTTATAAAACTAATCAAGCAGGCGTATTGTTATACAGCCAAGTCTGATATTTTGTAACAAAATAATAATGAAATAATAGAACTGCTAATCAGTATCTTTAACAGGGTAAAAAAAATCACAAAAATTAATATGGAATATCGTCGTTTAGGAAAATCGGGTTTGCAGGTAAGTGTACTTTCTTTTGGTAGCTGGGTAAGCTTTAGCAAACAGATTAATGATAAAGTTGCTGATGAACTGATGGGAGTAGCGTATGATAAAGGCATCAACTTTTTTGATAATGCCGAAGTATATGCACTGGGCGAAAGCGAAAAAATGATGGGCCGTGTTTTAAAAAAGAAAAAATGGGATCGCAGTTCGTACACCGTTTCATCAAAAGCATTTTGGGGATGGCGTGGCGCAAATAATAAACCAAACCAAACCGGTTGCAGCCGCAAACACCTGCTGGAAGCCTGTGATGAAGCTTTGCAACGATTACAGGTAGATTATCTTGATCTTTATTTTTGCCACCGTGCCGATAAAAAAACACCGATTGAAGAAACCGTATGGGCAATGAACCATTTGATACAGCAGGGCAAAATAATGTACTGGGGTACCAGCGAGTGGAGCGGTGTAGAAATTATGGAGGCCCACCGTGTTGCAGAAAAATTCAGGTTGATTGGCCCCACCATGGAGCAACCGCAATACAATTTATTTGAGCGTGAAAAAGTTGATAAAGAGTTTTTAGAGATTTATAAAAATGTTGGCCTTGGTACTACCATTTGGAGCCCGCTAGCATCGGGGCTTTTAACCGGTAAATACAACGATGGCATACCAAAGGGTAGCCGCTTTGCGTTGGAAGGTTTTGATTGGCTGAAGGAAAGATGGGTGATGGATGATAAATTAAAAAAAGTGAAGAAGCTTTCAGAACTGGCGGGTAAATTAAATGTAAGCACAGCATCTTTAAGCATTGCCTGGTGTATTAAAAATCCAAACGTAAGTACGGCTATTTTAGGTGCCACAAAAAAAGCACAATTGCTCGATAATTTAAAAGCACTGGAAGTTGTTACCCTGCTTACGCCCGATGTAATGGAAAAGATTGAAACAATTATGAAAACAAAACCAGTACTACCCGAATTTTAAAATGGCATCAATTATAGTTTATGGTATTCCCAATTGCGATACCACAAAAAAATCATTGGCATTGCTGAAGAACAAAAGCGTTGATTTTTATTTTCACGATTATAAGCAACAGGGCATTACCATAAAAAAGCTGGAAGATTGGTGTGAGAAAATGGGTTGGGAAACCATACTTAACAAACGAAGTACCACCTGGCGTGAACTGAATGAGGCTGAGCAACGGAAAGTGGTAGATCAATCTGCAGCTATAAAACTGATGATGCAAAACAACAGCATTATTAAAAGACCAATTATAGAAATTAATAACAATTTACTTGTTGGATTTAATGAAAAAGAAATTATTAAACATCAAAAATAAAAAGAATGAAACGTAACGCAACAGCCGTTTGGAACGGCACCGGTAAAGAAGGTACCGGCCACTTAACCACACAGAGTACCACGCTTAATCAAACCCAGTATTCTTTTAACTCACGCTTTGCAGAAGGTGTTGGCACAAATCCTGAAGAGCTGGTAGCAGCCGCACATGCAGGATGCTTTACCATGAAGCTTAGCTTTGTACTGAATGCAGCAGGTTTTACTGCCGATGAAATTGAAACCCGTTGTGATATTACATTGGAGGATGGTGCCATTACAGAATCGCATCTGAATGTAAAAGCAAAAGTGCCGGGTGTAACACAGGAGCAGTTTGATGCAGCCGTGGCCGATGCAAAAGCCAATTGCCCTATCTCAAAATTATACAACACCAATATTACCCACGAGGCAGTATTGGCATGATGTTGATTTAATTAACAGATATCAATAAGATGATTGCAAAAACAATTTCAATATTTGCATTTGTAATTGCCGCTTTTGCTGCAAAAGCAAATGCTGCAGATACATTGGTTGTCATCTTCGATAAACAAAATTTTGTGCAGGGCGATAGTATTGAAATAGAAGTTTATACAGAACCATACCAAACCAACAAGCCTGCACAAACTCTGCATGTATGGATTGATAATATTAAAACCGGGCAGCGGTGGAAATACCGCTACCCGTTTTTAAAAGGCCGCTACAAATTCAGCTTTAAAATACATGACAGCATCCCCGATGGTACTTATGCGTTTAATTTTTTATTACAGAAAAAATTTCTGGCAATAAAAGGCAAACTTAAAAATGCTGCTGATGGTGATAAGGAATTAAATTTCATTGCAACCACCAAAAATAAAGCGCCCATTATTGATGGGGTTGATTTAGAGAGTGACGGATCTTTTAAAATTGATAACCTGTTTTATACCGATTCATCCTATTTTGGTTTTTCGCCTGCAAAAAAAAGCAAAGTAAACGCTTTGAAGATTGCTATTGAAACACCCATTGATTCTGCTTTTACAGCAGAAGCAAGTACCACTGAATTTATTACTGTAGGGTTGAATGAAGCACAAATTGCACAACAAAATACTGTGGTAGACAAATACATATTCTCTACCCAAAATAAAAAAGACAAGGAGCTGCTGCAGGAAGTTGTGCTGAAAACAAAAGCGAAAAGTAAAAAAGAGAAATTCGAAAATGAAAATGTAAGTGCGCTCTTTTCATCGGAGAATGCAAAAACAATTGATTTTTATGAGAATGATGAACTGAAAAACTATGCTGATATTTTTAGTTACTTAACTGCAAATATTGCTGGTATGTTTACAACAAATGACCCCGAAACCGGCAGGTCCGTTTTATACTGGCGCAACGAGAAAGTGAATATTTTTGTGGATGAATTTCAAGATTCCGATTTTTCAGGTAACTCTATCAGTGTACAGGATATCGAAATGGTAAAAATTTACAGTCCTGGTGCCAGGCTTGGCTTGGATGGATTTGGAGGCTCGGTTGCTCTTTACACCCGCCACTTTAGCAGCAGGCCAGGTAACAGGCTTAGCAATTACAGTTTTTATGTAAAAGGATATACTCCAAAAAACTCGTTGTGGAAATAATTTTTCTCAGCATAAACCAGTTGATTAATGCATCGCTTCTCCCAGATCAATCTTCTTCTTTTTATTTCCTTTTACCATCAATACAAACGGAACGCAAACTAAAAATATAATACTTAGGTAGAGGAAAACATCCATGTAAGAAAGTACCGCAGCCTGTTTTATTACCATACCATTCAAACCTTTGTAGCTGGCTTTAACAGCAGCATCAGCAGCCATTCCCTTGCTTATCATTGCCTGTTGTAAACCGTGCAAACGTTGTTGTACAGCAGGGTCGCTTGCATCTAAAGTAGAGGCAAGGTTACTCCAGTGCTTTACATTTTGCCTTGATAGAAAAGTAGTAATGAGTGCAATACCAAACGAACCGCCCAGTTGCCGCATCATACCGGTAAAGGCAGCGCCCTGGCCAATTTCCTGCCCTTTTAATGTTGAAAGTGCCAGCGTTGTAACCGGTATAAATAACATGCCCATGGCAACACCCCTTACAATCAGCATCCAGAAAAAATCATCAGCACTGGTGTTGGGTGTTAAAATATTATAACCCCAAAAAGAGAATACAGCAAATAAAAACATACCGCCAGCTGCAAGATATTGTTGTGGCACTCCTTTTTGCAATAGCATACCAATCATGGGCATCATAACAGCAGTTGTAAGTGCAGCTGGCACCATCAGCATACCGGCCTGTTGTGCCGTCCATCCTAAAATGGTTTGCGTATATAATGGTATAATAAAGGTAGAGCCATACAAACCAAAACCCATGATGAAAGATAAAATGGTACCCACACGTAGGTTACCATTTTTTAAAACCCGTAATTCTACAATTGGTTTTCTAAAAGTCAACTCTCTCCATACAAAAAAATACAAACCAAGGCCGGCAGTTATGGCAAGTGTTAAAATAGTATTGTTGGTAAACCAGTCATCATCCTGACCCTTCTCCAAAACGTATTGCAGCGAGCCTATGGCCATTGCCAGTAAGCCAATGCCCAGCCAGTCAATATCCATCACTTTACTTTTTTCTCCGTACTTAGGGCTACGCACAAATTGCAAAGTTAACAGCGCAGCAATTATACCAATTGGAATGTTTATGTAGAAAATGTATGGCCACGATGCATGATCAACAATATAACCACCGAGTGGTGGCCCTAATGTTGGCCCAATGATAACACCCAAACCATAAATTGCTTGCGCCATCCCTCTTTTCTCCGGCGGATAACTTTCTGTGATGATGGTTTGAGAAGTAACCAACAATGCACCGCCACCAATGCCTTGCAAAAAACGAAAAGCAACCAGCTCCCATATATTAGTAGCATTACCGCATAAAAAAGAGAATACCGTAAATATCATGATAGACGCTGCAAAATAATTACGGCGGCCAAACTGTTGCGATAGCCAGCTCGTCATAGGTACGATGATAACATTACCGATGGCATAAGCTGTAATTACCCAACCCACTTCGCTCAGCGTTGCACCAAGCGTGCCCTGCATTTTAGGGAGCGCCACATTTACAATGGTTGTATCCACAATTTCGAGCAGTGCACAAAATATAGCAGTGATGGTGATGATCACCCGTCTGCCGCCATACTCCACTAAAGATTCAGGCCCCCCTAACCCCCCAAGGGGGGGACTAAAAGGCTTTATAGTTTTAGATTCACTCATTTTTTCTACTGCTTACTTTGTAATTTTTCAAGAGTTCAGTCGCTGATATTTGTATGTTTTTTGCTTTAGCTTTCTCCTCAAGTTCCCCCTTGGGGGTTAGGGGGCTATGTGTACATCCACAGTTACATTCATACCGGGTATCAACTGCTTTACCAATGATTGTTCTGTTACATTAAATTCAATTTTTACCGGCAGGCGTTGTACCACTTTTACAAAGTTGCCGCTGGAGTTATCGGGAGGTAATAAAGAAAATTTAGAACCGGTTGCCGGAGAAAAAGAAGTAAGGGTTGCTTCAAAATTATGACTGGGAAAAGCATCTACATGTACGGTAACTTTCTGGCCTATCTTCATTTTTTCAAACTGCGTTTCTTTAAAATTAGCAACCACCCAAACATCATTACTAATAACAATGCTGAACAAAGATTGCCCGGCTTGTATAAACTGCCCATCCTGCACATTTACTTTTGATACCAGTCCGCTCTCCTGCGCCAGCACAGCGGTGTACGAAAGATTGAGCTTTGCTTCGGCAACTTCCACTTCACGTTGTTTTATTACAGAACCTGCTACACCAATCTGTGAAGAAGTTGCATTGCTTTGGGATGCTACAGTATTAGTTTGCTGATTTATTTGGTTTCTCTGTTGCTCCAGAATCTGCACTTGTTTTTCGGCTGATTGTTTTGCAGCAGAAGCAACTTCAAATTGCTGCTGGGTTATGGAATGATCTTTTATAAGATTGGCGTAACGATCATAATCCTGTGAAGCTCTTAACAGGTTTACTTTAGCAGCTTCTATCTGTGCATCAATGGTTGATACACCTGCACGTGTGCTGGCAATGCTTGCCCTTGCTGCATTGGTACTTGTTTGGGCTGCTCCCATATTGCTTTTTGCAGTTGCCAAAGCGGCTTCGGCCTGTAGCACCCGTAAAGAAAGATCACGGTCATCCAGCAGCAAAAGTGTATCACCCTTTTTTACCAGTTGGTTATCTTTAACACGCACTTCTTTTACATAACCTGCAACACGTGGTATTACGGGGCTTATGTTTGCTTCTATCTGTGCATCATCCGTTTCTTCGTGATGCTGACTGTGCTGGTATTTGGTTAATCCAAACCAGCCGCCGCCAATAACCAGTAACGCAAGTACAATAATAAATCCTTTACTTCGCTTTTTTTTGGATGCTGCAATTGGTTCTGGTGCTGCGTTTATTTCTGCTGTTGCTGTTGTGTTCTCATCCATAGATGTGTCTTTAGTTTTTTATTAATTATTTTAAATCGCCTGATGTTTGTAATAATTTATTGTAGGCAATAAATGAATCTGCCTTTGCATTGGTAACCCGCAGGTTGGCCTGCAGCAGAGCTACATCAGCATCTAATAATTCAGTGGTTGTTGCCAATGTATTATTATATTTATTTTTGGTGATGCGGTAGTTTTCAGTTGCCTGCGTAACAGCTTTTTCGTACACCTGTATTTTTTTTACACTTACCAGATACAATTGATAAGCCTCGTTTATCTGCAGGCGGATATTATCGTTCAGTATATTTTCGCTGGCGTTTATTTGTTTAATTCTTGCTTCGGCCTGCTGAATTTTTGATTTGTTCTTCCAGAGTGATGCAATGTTGTATTTAACTCCTACACCAATGTTAACCGCATTGTAAACCGAAAAAAACTTTGGTATATCTGCCGCAACATAACCGCCGGTTAATGCAATGGAAGGATATTTATCAGCCTTGATTGTTTTTAAGCTGATGCCTGCATTCTTTTTTCTGAAGTTCAGTGCAGCAATATCTTTTCTGTTTAGAATGGCATCCTGCTCATACTCCTCAATTGTTTTTATAGATGTGGGTAAAGCCAGGCCGCTTTTATCCGGTATTAAAATAGTTTGCTCCGGCAGGCCCATAATAATATTCATTGTAACGCTGGCCAGTTTATAATTGCTTTCAGCATCTAATAAAGTAAGTTCGATGTTCGATGATTGCAGTTCTGCTTTCAGCAAATCATTTCTTGCCAGCAAACCATTTATCTCGAGGTTTGTAAGGTCTTTAACCCGTTGCTGCTGCTGCTGCAAATTTTCTTTTACTAATCCGATGGCTGTATATGCTTTGTAAAGATTTATGCAGGCATTGGTAATATTAAATATCACAGCGGCCCTGTCATTTTCTGCATCCAGCTTAACAGCCTGCTCTAAAAGCTTAGCAGATTCGATACCGTATTTTATTTTACCTCCATTGTAAAGCGGTAACAAAACATTGGCAATACCATAAACAGCCTGGTGTACAGAAGGTTTGCCAGCGCTGCCTGAGCCGGTTTTCATATCTATACTTGGGTTAAGCGGCAGGTAGAGGTACGAGCCTGTTACACTTGCGTCAGGTAATTTTTTGTCTTCTGCTTCTTTCAGGTTTGCAGAGGCTTCCAGTATTTTTGCTTCGTTAACTTTTAACTGGTTACTGTTTTTTAAACCAAGCTCAACGGCTTCGGTTAAAGTAAGTGTTTTGGTTTCCTGTGCTTGTGTAAACTGCATCATCATCAATGCAGCAATCAATAAAATAATGCTATGCTTCATGTGTAAGTATTGCTTTAAAAATAAATTTAAGGTGGGTACTTATTTTTTTCTTCATTAGTTTTTGAAACTGCTCTTCGGGCATATCCTGCAGGTTGTTTATTTCCCTGTAAAAATGTTGGGTAGTAACCAGGTTGCTCACCGTGCCTACCAGCGTTGCCATTAAAATGGGCACATCAACATGTTTAACAAAGTCGCCGCTTTTTTGCCCTTCCTGTATAATTGCCTTAACTAAATTTTGATTGTGTTTTTTCAATTGCTGTATCAGTTCCGCAGTGGCAGTTCGTTGGCTGGCAACCTGCTCCCTCATCATAATTTTATGAAAACAGGTTTGAGAATGAAATTTCTCAATAAAGAAATCAATCATCATGTTCACTTTTTCCAGCGATGCCAGTTCTTTATTCTCCAGCATACTTTCCAGCTTCACTGTAGTTCCCTCCATCCTATGGGTAAATAAGGCTTCCAGCAGTTTTTCTTTTGATCCAAAATAATAGGAGATCATAGCGAGGTTTACATCTGCCTCATCAGCAATATCCCGTACAGAGGTGCCGCTGAAACCCTTATCAGCAAACAGTTTTTCAGCTGTTTCTATTATCTGTATCTGTTTGTCGTTAAATTTCATAACTGGTAATTAAAGCACAAAGTTAAACAACTGTTTAATATTAATCAAACATTTGTTTAAACTTTCTTTTCAGATTAAAAAAATCAGTCAGTTGCCTGTTTTGCCTTAGATTTGAAAAAAATACACGCTATATGTCATTTCAAAATAAAACAGTTATTATCACGGGTGCATCACGTGGTATAGGAAAAGCCATAGGATTACGTTTGGCTAAGGAAGGTGCCAATATTGTAATAGCATCTAAAAGTGTAGAAGAAAATCCCAAACTGGGGGGTACAATTTTTTCAGCAGCCGAAGAGATGGAAGCTGCGGGTGGCAAAGCGCTGGCTGTGCAATGCGATATTCGTTTTGAAGACCAGGTGCAAAATGTAATTGATAAAACGGTGGAGAAATTTGGCGGTATTGATATTTTAATAAACAATGCATCTGCAATCAACCTTACCCCAACCGAACAGACCGAGCCCAAGCGTTTTGATTTGATGTACGATATTAATGTACGTGGTACTTTTATGATGAGCAAGGCCTGTATTCCGCATTTAAAAAAAGGAACCAATGCCCATATTTTAAATTTATCGCCGCCAATTAATATGGATATGAAATGGTTTGAAAACCATTTAGCTTATACCATCAGCAAATATGATATGAGCATGATTGCATTGGGCCTTGCCGCTGAATTAAAAAAATATAATGTAGCAGCAAACGCCTTGTGGCCACGCACTACCATTGCAACAGCTGCCGTAAATAATTTATTGGGAGGCGAAATGCTGATGAAGATGAGCCGCACGGTAGATATTATTGCAGATGCAGCTTTTTATATTTTATCAAAGCCATCTACCAGTTGCACGGGCAATACTTTTATTGATGAAGATGTATTGGCTGCCGAAGGCATTACTGACCTTGCTAAATATTCGGTAGTGCCAGGTGCACAATTATATAAAGATCTTTTTGTTTAGTACCTGCTGTTAATTTATTCTTAAAAGCCCTCATAGTTTGATGAGCGGTAACTTATCTTCAACTTCTACGTTTAATTTCGTACTAACATCATTACGCCATGAATGATGTATTCGCAAACCAATAAAGTATAGCCATGAAATGTTTTAAACTTAAAGCATTATGCTTTTGCATATTGCTTACTTCCGCCGCATTCGGCCAAATTGCAAAAAGACAACTTGCCGCCAAAAGAATTACAACAACCATTAAAATTGACGGAGTTTTAGACGATGCCGCCTGGAAAAACGCCCCGGTGGCGGATAAATTTATCTCGCTGAGACCCACCCCTTTTTTAGCTGAAAGCCCCGATAATGCAACGCAGATATTTTTTGTGTACAATAATGAAGGCATTTATGTTGGTGGATATTTACATGAAAAATACAAGGATAGTATTGCATCTGAACTTACCGGACGGGATGGTTTTGGTAATAATGATTTCATAGGTGTAGTATTTGATACCTATCATGATAAACTGAACGGCTTTGAATATTTTGTAACACCGCTTGGCGAACAGATGGATGCGAAAGTATCGCCCAATACAAATGGCAATAGCGAAGACTTTAGCTGGAATGCCGTTTGGGAAAGCAAATCAAAATTACAGGCAGATGGCTGGACATTTGAAATGTTTATTCCGTACTCAGCCATCCGGTTTGGTAAAAAAAATGTGCAGGATTGGGGATTGAATATTGTAAGAAAAAGACAAAAAAGCGGCCAGCAATTATTTTGGCAATCTATTGACCCAAATGCAAATGGGTTTTTAACACAAGAAGGTTTGTTTACCGGCCTGGAAAATATTAAACCGCCCATGCGCCTGCAGTTTTCACCTTATTTTTCTGCCTATCAAAATCACGATGGCACGGTAAAAGAAAATAAAAATAAAACAAGTTTTAACGGAGGGATGGATGTTAAATACGGATTGAACCAGGCTTTTACATTGGATATGACATTGATACCAGATTTTGGCCAGGTACAATCCGATAACCGGGTATTAAACCTTTCGCCGTTTGAACAAAGGTTTAATGAGAACCGTGCATTTTTTACAGAAGGTGTAGAGTTGTTTAATAAAGGAAATTTATTTTACAGCCGCAGAATAGGGCTGGAGCCGAGTTTCAGTAAATTTAATCCACATTCATATAATGATGAAACAGTTGAATATCCGGGGCAGGCAAAAATATTAAATGCCACAAAAATAAGTGGTCGAACACAAAAGGGCCTGGGTATTGGCGTGTTGAATGCTATTACGCAAAAGCAATTTGCTACTTATATGGACACTTCAACAAAGCAGGAGTATCGTGAAGAAAATATGCCGCTTACCAATTATAATATCCTGGTGTTCGATCAAACCTTAAAAAACAACAGCAGCGTATCGCTGGTTAACACAAACGTATGGAGAAGCGGAAAGGATTATGACGCCAATGTTACATCAGCCCTGTTTGATTTTAATGATAAAAAAAACAAATGGAATATTGGCGGCAATGTAAGTTTCAGCAACATCATTGGTGCTGGCGGGAAAAATACAACCGGTTATGCTCACAATATTTACTTTGGTAAAACAAGTGGCCGGTTTAATTTTAATGTTTGGCAGGAACTATTTAATGATAAATATGATAAAAGCGATTTTGGGTATTTTACCAACAACAATACCATGGATCAGGGGGTGTGGGCCGGTTACAACTGGACAAAACCTATAGGCTGGTTTAACCAGATAAGGATTAATGCAAATGGCTGGTATAGCAGGCTGGTTAAACCAATTGATATTTTACGCCGGAAAGAATTAATGTACCAGGGTGCCGGCATCAACTTTAATTTTAACGCCCAAACAAAAAAACTCTGGTGGATTGGGGTTAATATTAATGGAGGACCAAAGCGCAATGATTTTTATGAGCCGAGAAAAATTGGGTACTTTTTTACAGATAAAGGAAGAATTGGAATGAATGTATGGTGGGAAAGTAACTCAGCAAAAAAAGTATCATGGAATGGAAGTGTATTTGGTGGAACCGGTGGCATTTTCAAAAGAAAAACACTTGAACTGAATGTAGGAGGCAAAGTGCGGTTTAGCAGTAAATTTTCTGTTGATCTCGGGACAAGTTTTAACTCGGTAACAAATCAATCAGGGTTTGCAGGTTTTGATACAACAGCAACTGGGGCACCATCAATAATTTTTTCACGACGTGATTTAAAAACAGTAGAGAACACAATAAATATTAAATATAATTTTACCAACCGAATGGGACTTACTATAAGGGCCCGCCATTATTGGAGTAAAGTAAATCCACAGCAGTTTTTTGCCCTGGACGAAAATGGTAAGCTTCAAACACCTACGGTAGCTTTTGTAAAAAATGTAAACCAGAACTATAATTATTTAAGTGTAGATATGGTTTACAACTGGCAGTTTGCACAAGGAAGCTTTTTTAGTATAGTTTGGAAAGATATTGCTGATAATTTTCAAAAAGGCGGCAATTTTGAACAAAAATATTTTAAAAATCTGGGCAACACAATTGAAGGCAACCAATTTAACAGCCTTTCAGTAAGGGTAATTTATTTTATAGATTATCTTACCGCAAAACGAAAGTTGAAAAAGCATAACAGTTAAAATATCAATCCTTCCTTTTACGGGGAGGATTTTTTATTTAAACCTGTTGTTGCCAATAATGATGGCAGCCATAGCCAGTGCGGCATCTTTTAATAAACTCCCGGGGTTACCATCCATAGCGGGTTTCAGGTGTAAAGTAAAAACAAATATCAGCAGCATAATTGCCAGTAAATAACAGGCAGGCTTTTTAAATTTATTGATAATGATTGCAAGTGCGGCAGCAATTAATCCGCCACCGGTAATGTAAATCCATATCTTTCCATCGGCGGGCATAAAATCGGGTACCAGGCCACTCATTGCATCAACATTCATAAAATGGAGTAGGCCAAAAAAGCCCATGGCTAAAGCAAAAATAATTTCGGCAAGCCTGCTGGCAAGTGGTGATTTCATATTAATTGGTTTTAATCAGGCAGAAAAAATAGGCAATAAAATTCAGCTTTGCAAGAAATGCCTGTTTTTATAGCAACAAAATAAAACCAATATTGTTAAAAAATTATTCAGTTTTCTCGGGCCTCATCATCGGAAAGAAAAGTACATCCTGAATGGAGTGCTGGTTAGTAAGTAACATCGCAATCCTGTCTATCCCAAAACCAATACCGCTGGTTGGTGGCATGCCATACTCCAGTGCACGTAAAAAATCATAATCAATAAACATAGCTTCATCATCACCACGTTCCATCAGTTTGGTTTGTTCTTCAAAACGTTCACGTTGTTCAATGGGGTCATTCAATTCGCTGTAAGCGTTTGCAATTTCCTTGCCATTGCACATCAGTTCAAAACGTTCTACCAGTCCGGGTTTGCTGCGATGTTTTTTGGTAAGTGGACTCATCTCTACCGGATAATCAGTAATAAAAGTTGGTTGTATATAATTGGCTTCGCACTTGCTCCCAAAAATTTCATCAATCAATTTTCCCTTGCCCCATTTTTCATCGGCATGTATTTTTAGCTCACGGCAAACATTGCGTATGCCTGCTTCATCCATTTCGCTGATATCAAAACCGGTATGTTCTTTAATAGCATCGTACATGGTAATTCTTTTGTACGGCGCTTTAAAATCTATTTCCTGATTACCAACCATTACTTTGGTTGTTCCATTTGTTGCCACAGCAGCTCTATCCAGCATCTGCTCAGTAGTATCCATCATCCATTCGTAATCTTTGTAAGCCACATAAAATTCGAGTACGGTAAATTCCGGATTGTGTGTGCGGTCCATACCTTCGTTACGAAAGTTGCGGCTAAATTCATATACCCACTCAAACCCACCAACAATCAATCTTTTTAAATATAGTTCGTTTGCAATACGCATGTACATCGGTACATCCAGCGCATTGTGATGTGTGCTGAAAGGTCTTGCAGCAGCGCCACCGGGTATGCTTTGTAACACCGGTGTATCCACTTCCAACGCACCACGCTCATTCAAAAATTCACGAATAGAGTTTACCATTTTGGTACGCTTGATAAATGTTTCTTTAACACCAGGATTAACGATAAGGTCGGCATAACGTTGCCTGTAGCGAAATTCGGGGTCAGTTACTTCATCAAATGCTTCGCCATCTTTTTCTTTAACAATCGGCAGCGGACGTAATGATTTTGTTAGTATAGAAAACTCTCTTACATGAATAGAAGTCTCTCCTGTTTTAGTAGTAAACACATATCCTTTAATGCCAACAATATCGCCAATATCAATTAATTTTTTCCAAACGGTTTGGTACATACTTTTATCTTCGCCTGGGCAAATATCATCCTGCTTAATATAAAACTGAATTTTACCAACAGAATCCTGCAACACTGCAAAATTTGCCTTACCCATATCACGTACACTCATGATGCGGCCTGCAATGCATACATCTGCAAAGTCAGCTTTGTTCTCTTCGCCTTTGTAGTTTTCCTTTATGAAAACAGATGTTGTATTAACCGGGTATAAAGCTGCCGGGTAAGCATTAATACCCAGTTTAGTTAATTCCGTTAATTTTTCCCTGCGGATAATTTCCTGCTCGGATAAATGTTGTGTGCTCATAGATTTGATGTAAGCTTTTAGCCATTAGCGGTTAGGTGTTCAGCAGTATTATGCTTATGGCTAACAGCTAAAGGCTAATGCCTCTTTATTTTAGCTGCAAATATACCGCATACAACTCATTTGTGTATTTGAGAGTCTGATAAAGTAAATAACAAAATCTTGCTTATTTTTAAAAGACACTAAAATGCAAAAAATGAAAAGAGTTTTATTTGCCATCCTGTTTAGCAGTTTATTTTATGGCTGCGATGTTCTTAAGCAGTTGCCACAGGCAACCGGTGTTACAGAAGCAGAAGCTGGTGAAGGTATTAAACAAGCATTGAGTCAGGGCTTAGTGGGTGCCGTACTAAAATTAAATAGAGAAGATGGTTTTTTTAAAGATGCATTTTATAAAATATTGATACCGGAGGATGCTAAAAAAGTTGAAAATACATTAAGAGATCTGGGATTTGGCAGCATGGTTGATAAAGCCATATTGCAAATAAACCGTGGTGCCGAAGATGCAGCCGGTTATGCCAAACCAATTTTTGTAAATGCTATTAAAAGCATTACCATACAGGATGCCATTGGCCTGGTACGAAATGGAGATACCAGTGCCACACATTTTTTCAGAGAGAAAACAACAGCACAGCTGGTAGCAGCTTTTACACCAATCATCAAATCATCGCTTGATAAAGTAAATGCTACCAGATATTATAGCGATATGGTGAATAAATATAACAGCCTGCCCATTGTTTTTAAAAAGATAAACCCTGATCTCACCGGTTATGTAACCACCAAAGCTACCAATGCATTATTTGACCTGGTGGCGCAGGAAGAAAGAAATATCCGTACTAATTTTGCAGCAAGAACTACTGATTTGCTTAAGAAGGTTTTTGGAGGATACCTGGGCGGAGGTTTTTAATTATGTAAGAAGAAATGATTTGCGGCATTAACACCGTTTTGATAGAGCAGCAGTTTATCCTGCTGCTTTGTTTTTTTTATGATGGATGAAATATTTCCCTGGCTTACGTAAATGGTACGGCCTTTTTCATTTTCTAATCCAGGGTTTTTTCTGCTGAGTGTTTCCATTAGTAAGTTTGAAAATGCGGCCAGGTAACCCGAAAATTTATTGATCTCGTAAGCCGGTATTCTTGTACTGTTCTGATTAAGCGAATCAATTTGTTGAGGTCTTTCTAACTTAATTCCAATAGTTTGGTTATTGAATTTTACCTTATCACAAAAAAGCGGATTTGCTGATGAACCTTCACAGGTATCAAATATGCTGATGGGATAATTGCTAAGCATGCCACCATCTACATAATAATTAACGAAAGAAGTGCTATCCGTTTTTTTTATTTTGTGTAGTTCATTATCCAGAGCAACCGGCTCAAAATACAAAGGCACACCACCACTGATCCTTACTGCCAGTGCAATTGGCATATTGGGTGTGGTTTCAAAAGAAAAGATTTCCAGTTGCTGCTTGCTGAGGTTTGTACCTGTGCAATACAACTCTTTATACAGCAAATTATTTTTTAAATGCATTTGGTGCAATTCTTCAAACGTAAGTTTTGGTTTACCGGTTTTATATTTTACTAATTGCTGCAACCATCTTTCAAAAGATTCTCCTTTAAAAATACCAAAATCATTTTTAAGTCTTTTGTATTTCCCTATAAGTCCGCCATAACCATCTTTAAATTTTTGAACCGGCAGTTCCATCATAAGACTGTCAATTTCTGCAGCATTATAACCAACACATAAAAGCATGCCGGCAATAGAACCTGCAGAGGAGCCACCTACTTTTTCTATTTGTTGTATAATTCCTTTTTGCTCCAGTACGCTAAACACGCCTGCGTATGCAAGCCCTCGTACGCCACCACCTTCGAGCACTAAGTTTTTGTACTCGTAATTTTTTTGGGCAAAACAAAAGGAGGGTAATAAGAGGGCGAGAATCAGCTTAAACATAAAAATCTGATAGAAGATAAAATAAAAGATTTACTATTCCCAGATATTATCAAGTACAACATCAACAGAACAGTCTGTATCTAAATTAAAAGTGTAGGGTAAATTGGTTGATATTTTTTCTAACTGATAATTGCCATCTTCTTTAAGATGGTAAACTTCTATTTCATTTTTATCAACATCAATAATTATATAGTACAGTATTTTTTGAGACTGGTAAATAGTGAATTTATTGTTGCGGTCTTTCATGGCTGTTGACGGCGAAAGAATTTGAACAACAAGCGCCGCCGGAAAATCAAGAAAAGGATTTGTTATTTCTTTACACACCACAACAGCATCTGGCTGCACAACTGTATCCTCTGAAACTTTGATATCAATAAAATCATACACTTTGCAATTTTTACAGCCAGTTTTTTTTATTGCATCTTTTATTTCGTATTTGAAATTTGAACTAACCCATTGATGTCTGGGGTTGGGTGCAGGACTCATTGCATAAGGGATGCCTTCAATTATTTCCCAGCGGCCTTCCCAAAGGCAATACTCATCATAAGTATAATGTGGTAATATTTTAACTGCTGATGACATAAAACAAATTTACAAAAATTAATTTAATGTAGCTATTAACCGGTGAGTCACCGCAAAGACGGAGACTCACCGGTTAATGCTACACATCTGCCAACAATACCTGCCAGGCCTCATCTATCTTACCGGTATCCAGCAATTCTTTTGCGTAGCTGTGCAATTCTTTATCCATATCATCTGGATTGATGGAAAAATACTGAATGATGTTTTTCAGTTTATCATCATGATAAGCAGGATCAACAAAAGGCATTTCATGTACATTGGCTAACTGGCCTAAATTGTTTGCGCTAAGTACATTGCTTTTGCGGATGCTTTCGGGTAATGCATCTACACCAATACCCAATTGTGTATTTGGTTTGGCAACTTTAAATAAATTTGTTTCATCAATTTTTGCATACCAGTCGCCGCCAAGCCTTGCAACATGATGCATTTTGGTTTGATCTATTCTATTATCGCTGTCAAGAATGCTTTCATCTATGTGCATACAAAGTACTTCGCAAATTACCAGGTTTCCGGCGCCGCCTTCGGTACCAAGCGGCTTTACTTCTAACACCTTACATTCTAATTTTATCTTGCTTTCTTTTACCATTGGCGGGCTAACAAGCGTTGCTTTTTCTTCGGTAAAACCAGCTTTAATAAATTCATTGGTTCCTTTTGCAAACTCGCAACTGGCAAGCGAGGTTTGCTGCACCATATCATAATCAACAATATTAATAACCACTTCAGGTACTTCTAAAACATTTTGTAAACTATGTTTTGTGGTATTATCTCGTACCCGGCGTGCAGGAGAAAAAATAACCACCGGCGGATTGGAAGAAAACAGGTTAAAAAAACTGAAAGGACTCAGGTTTACATTTCCCGCTTTATCAATGGTAGATGCAAAGCAAATAGGCCGTGGTGCAATGGCATGCTGCAGATAGTTTTGTACATCAGCCGGTTTAATATCTTTTAGATTAATCAGCATCGGTTTCTACATTTTTTTTAATGCAAGAATAGAAAAATCACTTTCATCCTTCACAATCGTATTGCTTAATAAACCTAACTCATCAATCTCCATTTCAACCACATCACCTTCCTGCAACCATTGCGGCACAAAATCAGGATTATTTAAAAGTCCTGTACCATTCAATTCTAAAAAACAACCGGTGCCAACGGTACCACTACCAATAACATCACCGGGCATCAGGTTAACACCGTAGCTGCAGCGTTCAATAATTTCGGCAAAGGTCCAATCCATATCGGCAAGGTTACCTTCGCTAACTTGTACGCCGTTAACCCTGCATTTCATGCCAAGATTCCATGCCTTACCGGTGTGACCTTCTTTGCAAGGCACTTCAAATTTTTCTAACTCATCTAATGTAACCAGCATGGGGCCTATTACTGTGCTAAAATCTTTTCCTTTTGCAGGGCCTAAGTTCAGCAACATTTCTTCCATCTGCAGGGTTCTTGCACTTATATCGTTCATAATCATCAGGCCGCCAATATATTCATCTGCATCGGCTGCTTTAATGTTGCGGCCAGGTTTGCATATAACAACAGAAGCCTCTAATTCAAAATCAAGTTTTTGAAAATGATCAGGCATACAAACGATATCACCAGGGCCTTGTATACTGTTGTGATTGGTAAAATAAAAAATGGGGTATTGATCAAATTCGGGAATCATATCTACCTTTCTGTTACGCCTTGCTGCAGCAACATGCTGGCGAAAAGCATAGCCATCCCTGCAACTGGTGGGCGTTGGTACCGGTGCAAATAATTGAGCATCTGATAAAGATTCTCCCATTTCATTTCTTACCAAACCATCTTTTACTTTTTGCTCTACGGCTCTTGCCATTGGCATCAGTTCATCCCAATAATTAAGGAACATAGCCATCGAATTGGGTAAGTCCCGATGTAACTCCTCCAGCGAATAAATTTTTTCATTTACTACAATACCCAATTGATCGTGACCATCATTTAAAAAAGTTACCAGTTTCATAAAATTATTTTAATCTTTCAAAAATAGACATTTATATCATGGAAAAACTGGTAAGGTAATTGCAGATAAATGTTTTTTTATTTAATTTTATTTTTAATTAGCCGATATGCATTTCGATAAAATTCATAATAAGGGTCAGGCCAGGTTATTTAAAAATCAATACCTGGAATATTTAACAAAAACGCATCCGCTCGTTATATGGGGAATATATGTTCCAATAATAATTTTCCTGCTTTATTTCAGTATTTATAAAATTGCTTTCAGTGAACTGCAAACAGCTTTTATTTTTACGGCAGGTATGTTTTTATGGTCGCTGTTTGAATATACGATACACCGCTTTGTGTTTCATTTTTTTGCAGAAAGCGAAAAGGCAAAAAAAATTGTTTACATAATACATGGTAATCACCACGAATACCCCAGAGATAAAGAACGCCTGTTTATGCCGCCGGTGCCCAGTTTGCTGCTGGCTGTAACTGTGTTTAGCATCATGTACTTGGTGGCGTTTCTATTTGGAATTTCGGTTTATGTATTCGCTTTTTTTCCGGGTTTTTTATTTGGATATCTCATATACGGCAGTATGCCATACATGCATGGAATCCGCTTTTTAAATGGATGAAGGCTTTGTGGCGCAACCATCACCTGCATCATTATAAAAATGTAGAACTTGGTTTTGGTGTAAGCTCTACTTTATGGGATCATATTTTTGGTACCATGTTCGATCTTAAGAAAGAAAAAGAAGACAAGGAAAAAGTGCAGGAGCTTATGTTTGGCGGGAATGTTACTAAAAAACAATTTCAACAGCAATAAGACTTACCATTTTTCTTCTTCAGTAAAACCTTTATCTTGTTGTTTGAACTGCTGCCGGGTTGTTATTTTTTGCTGTTGCCTTTCAATGATCAGCGTAGCAATAATATTGCCGGCATCTTCATCCGGTTTTTGCTGCAGCAGTGATTTTAATTTCTGTTCATTTACATCAATGCGGTACAGGTAAGTGATCAGTTTGTCAAAATCTTCTTTTATCAGTGTATTAATATAGGTTGATAATTGAGAATGCAATTCGGAATATGATATTTTTTCAGCAATATCAATTGACATTTCTTTATTCAGTAAGTTTATTAATTCAGCATTCTCCATCAGCAAAATCTATTTAATCATTCCCATCTGCGTTTTGTTTTCCATCACCCCGGTTCCAAATAAAGCAAAATCGTATTTTACCGGATCAGCCTCATCTAATGTACGCAGATATGCCGTTAATTCCAATGCAGTTTGCCAGTTAATAGGTTGCCTTTGCATTAAATTTAATTCCGTTGCAACCCGTGCCACATGTACATCTACCGGGCAAATGAGTTGGGATGGTGAAATGTTTTTCCAGATACCAAAATCAACTCCTTTATCATCGCTGCGTACCATCCATCGTAAAAACATATTTATTCTTTTGCAACTTGAATTTTTAAGAGGGGATGCAATGTGTTTCCTGGTTCGTTCAGGAATATCCGGTAACGAAAAAAAATAATTGTAAAATCCTGCGATACCATTTTCAACCGTTTTATCATTTTTATTCATCCATTGCGTAAAAGCATTTTCAAGAGATTCATTTTTTAAAAAGTGCATTTTAAAAAATGAAATAAAATATAAAAGATCTGTTGCGTTGAAAGTGCGGTGTTTAAAATGCAGCAGATTTTTCAGGTCTTTATCTGAATGGGTTAAGCAGAATGCATGCGGATCATTATCCATCAAGTGCATCAGCTCTTTAGATTTATTGATGATGGTAGTACGGTTGCCCCAGGAGAATATAGCGGCAAAGAAGCCGGCAACTTCTATATCCTGCTTTTTTGTAAAACTGCGTGGGATGCAGATTGGATCGTCTTTAATAAAAGAAGAATTGTTATAAAGGATTACCTTTCTGTTCAGAAATGATTTTAATGGATGCTGGTCATTCTTCACTGATTATTTTTTTAATAATTTTTAAACCAAGCCCATCTGCCAGTGAGTTTTTGCTGAATTGATTGATGACCACTATAACCGCCTTGCTTTTATCTTTTGTAAATGCGCAGAAAGTAGAAAATCCATATGTGCCGCCATTATGCCAATAAAAAAGTGGCTGATCTTTATCATTAAAAATATGCCAGCCCCTGCCGATTGCAATTTTAGGGTTGAGGGTAACTGTTTGAGTGGTTAATTTATCAATAATGCTTTTTGAGTTTTCAGTTTTTGGAAAACACATATTTTGTAGATAGGTTAGCATTTCGGTGCCGGTACATTTTAAACCACCGGCAGGTGCTAAAACGTTCATGTTCCAATATTCCGCTTTGTTATCACTTGTATAATATCCTGTACTTTTATTCTTGCTTTCAGCAATGAGATTTGCAGAGGTTACCATTTTAAAAGGAAGGAAAATGTATTTGTCCAGCAGTGCCGCAAAAGTTTTGCCGGATATTCGTTCAGCTAAAACACCCGCCACGCCTGCACCTAGATTTGAATAATCGTATTTGCCATCTGTTTTGGGTGTACAGTTTTGTAAGTAACTGAATAATTCTTTTGAAGAATAATCTTCGTAAGGCTGCATGTTGTTAACCGGTTTCATATTCTCTGGTAATCTTGGTAAGCCCGAAGTATGATTCATTAAATTTAAAAAACTGATGCTGCTTAAATTTTTATTTTCCGCAACAGAATCAGGCAGATATTTTATAATCAGTTCAGTTTCAGCAATTTTATTTTCCATCAAAACTGCTGTTAAAACATACGCTGTAAAAGTTTTGGTTATGCTGCCAATTTCAAACATGGTTGCAGCATCAAATTTCTTTTGTTTATCAGGATCGGCAAAACCCGCATAAAAAAATTGCCTTTCATTATTATTGAGTATGTCAACAAAAATGCCCGGCAAATTTTCTTTTTTGTAAATACTGTCTGCTGTTTTTTGTATATAATTTGATAAGTTTTCTTTTGTTGTTTGAGCGTTGATGCAGTTAACAAAAGAAAGGCAGAATATCAACAAATTGAGCTTGTATAATTTCATAATTATTTATCCAATTGCTTTATTCAAATCTTCAATTAAATCATCTGCGTCTTCAATACCAACACTCAATCTTATCAAACCATCGGTAAGTCCGTTTTTAATACGCTCTTCTCTTGGTATGCTGGCATGCGTCATGCTTGCAGGGTGATTGATCAATGATTCAACACCACCCAAACTTTCGGCCAAAGAAAATAAATGTGTACCGGTTAAAACTTTATTAGCTGCTTCTATACCATCATCTTTTAATTCAAAACTTATCATGCCGCCAAAACCACGCATTTGTTTTTTAGCTATTTCGTATCCTGCACTGTCTTCAAACCCAGGCCAGTAAACCTTTGCAACTTTTGCATGGCTGCGTAACCAACGGGCAATTTTTTCGCCATTCTCACAATGCTGCTTCATACGCAGGTGCAGGGTTTTTATACCCCGCAAAACCAAAAAGCAATCCATAGGGCCTGGTACAGCACCGCAGCTTTTCTGTATAAAAAATAATTTCTCTCTAAGTGTTGCATCATTCATCATCAATGCACCTTGTATTACATCACTGTGGCCGCCCAGGTATTTTGTGGCAGAGTGCATAACAATATCTGCACCCTGGTCTAACGGGTTTTGTAAATACGGTGATGCAAAAGTATTATCAACACAAAGCAATGCATTGGCCGCTTTTGATATAGTTGCAATGGCAGCAATATCTGTAATGTTCATTAACGGGTTGGTAGGTGTTTCCAACCAGATTAATTTGGTGTTGGTTGTAACGACAGCCTGCACATTGGCAGGGTTGGTAGTATCAACATAAATAAATTTTATGCCGTAGCGCTCCCAAACTTTTGTAAATAAACGGTAGCTGCCGCCATACATATCGTTTGCTGCAATTACTTCATCGCCGGGGTTTAATAATTTTATAACGCTATCAGTTGCAGCAACGCCGCTGCCAAAAGCCAAACCAAATTTTGCGTTTTCAATAATGGCATAAGCATCTTCTAATGCTTTTCGGGTGGGGTTTTGTGAGCGGGCATATTCGTAGCCTTTATTTTTACCGGGTGCTTCCTGTACATAGGTGCTGGTTTGGTAGATGGGTGTCATAATTGCACCAGTGCTCGGGTCAGGCTCTGCACCTGCATGAATAAATTTTGTTGCAAGTTTCATTTGTATAACTGTTTTGTAAATGATAAATTAAGAGGTGCAAAGGTCTGAAAATATCGGGTAAAATCAATTTATATTACCTGCGCCGCACACAGGTAACGCCAGTCATAGTTTTTATCGGCATGGGAAGCCATTGGCTCTACCTTTTTATTAACTGAATTTTTTGTGAGAATACCGGCATTGGCCAGTTTCTTTTTTGCTTCATGTATATAATCCTGCACCGTGTGGTCTTCCATCCAGGTTTTTTGAGGAGGTTCAAAACCCACTTTTTCTTTGCGCCAAACAATTTCATCGGGTAATTTTTTATCCATGGCATTGCGCAATAAAAATTTTGTCCAGCCATTGTGCATTTTTAATTGCGATGGTAGCGAAAAAACAAATTCAACCAGCTCATGATTTAAAAAAGGCAAACGAACTTCTCTGCCATGCGCCATGCTGTTTCTATCCGCAAAGCGCAGCAGTTCTTCCAAACCCATTTCGGTGATGTTAAAATGAAGTATGTCGTTTAGCTTGGTTACAATGGGCTTATGTATGCCCACCCATTCCTGGTGTTTAAGTTGGTTTAAAAAATCTTCATTAATATCCGGATGCGATATTGTTTTTCTGTATTCCAGTTTTTCCAGTTGCATGGCTGCATGCGAAGGTAAAAAAGCTGCAATGATGTTTTTAATATCCCAACGGAATGGCTGGTTATTTCTGCGAAAATCTCTTCTTTCTATTTGAGTAGCACCCAGTTTATGCCTGCTGAGTACTTCCTGTAAAAACCAATGAATATATTTTGGATAGCCTGCTAAAATTTCATCAGCACCCTGTCCATCAAGCAGCACTTTTACCTCGTGTTTTTTTGCAAGCTCAAAAACTTTGTATTGAGCAAAAATACCTGATGATTGAAAAGGCTCTTCCTGGTGGTAACATAGTTTTTCAAAATCATTTATCAAATCAAAAGCTGTGGGTTGTGTTTGATGGTTAATGATATTTAAATTGCCGGTAACTGATTGAATGTACTTTGACTCATCGTTTTCGAAACCAGGAAAAACAGCTGAGAATGTTTGCAACATTTTGTCTGCTTCCTTACTGTTGTTTTGTTGTATCTGGGTGATTGCAAATGCAATGCAAGAACTATCTAGGCCACCGCTCAGGCTGGTGCCTACGGCCACATCGCTTCGTAATCTTCTTTTTAAAGAAAGATTAAAAAGTTCTGTAAATTTTTCAATGGCATCAGCCTGTAAAATATCAATTTTTATTTCTTTATTAAGGCTCCAGTATTTTGTAATTTTTGAAAGCTGGTTTGATGATGGCTGATAAGTGAGATAATGTGAAGGCGGTAATGAATATATATCATCAAAAAAAGTTTGCTCCTTATCTACACAGTTTTGCACATGCCCCAATGTGATGTAATTAAGAAGCATTTTATTGTTCATTTTTTTATCTACACCAATAGCCCAGATGGCTTTCATCTCACTGGCAAAAATAAAGTTGGCTTCATCTTCGTAATAATAAAATGGTTTTTCGCCAAACCGATCCCGTGCGGCAAAAAGTTTTTCTTCTTTTTCATCCCACAAAGCAAATGCAAACATGCCATCAAACTGCTGCAGGCATTTTTCTTTCCAGTAATCGTACGCAGCCATAATAACTTCCGTATCGCTTTGGGTTAAAAACTGGTAACCTTTATTTTGCAGAAAATTTCTTATCTCGATGTAATTATAAATTTCGCCGTTGTACACAATTTTATAACGGCTTGCAAAGCTCATGGGTTGTGTCGCACGGCTGTTTAAATCAATGATAGAAAGCCTGCGGTGGCCCAGATGTACCGTGTTTTTTTCGTTGCTCCACCATCCTTCACTATCTGGCCCACGATGAGCAAGAGCATCAGTCATTTTTTTTAAATGAAACGGGGCATTTGTATTAGGGGTATGTAATAATATTCCTGTAATTCCACACATAGTGTAAGTATCTGCCTTAAAATTAACGGGTGATAAAAATATAAATCAATTGAAGTTAATTGGTAAAACTGCTTTTACATCTCCCCAGCTCATTACCAGATTGCATCCATAAGTTGATGTTTGAAATAGCATGGTAAAATATTCTACCTGCACATTGTTTTTAATAACCGGAATATCTATCTGGGCCAGGTCTTTAGTTTTATCAATATGCAGGCCCCAACTGTACCCGTTTTGATTAATAATGATTTTCCATTTATCCGCAAAAGGAATACAGTAAAGAATATAACGGCCGGCAGAAATCTTTTTACTGTTAATGGTTATATCTTTAAAAAATTCTATTTCGGTGGCTTCATTTGCACCCAGTCGCCAATCCTGCCCGTAATGTTGTATTACATTTTCGGTAATAGATGAATCTGCAAAAATTATCCGCCCGTTTTTTTGTGGGCGGCTGTAAATAACACGGGCCACCGGGTTTGCCATGTTGGGAGTTGCCATTTTTTGTTTGGGATATTCAACCGGAAAATAACTCATGTCCATCGGTGATTTATCAATTGATAAAAGCAGACTATCATTTACCGAAACCGGAATGCGTAATATTTTGGTTTCGGCAGTTGGCTTATCATCTGTTTTTTGATTGCAGGCGGAAAATAATACAGGCAACATTGCAAATACAGCAATTGATAGTTTTGTTTTTAAATGCATGGCCATATTTATTAAGATGCAATGGGAAAATTATGGACTAAACTAATTGGCAATGCTTAAAGATACTAAAATCAACTGTGTAATAATTCATCCAGCATATTAAAACTGAATTTTTTAAGATCCGGAAAAAAATTATTGTAACAAACCTGCATGGCAGCGTAATGCTCATTAAAAATTTCAAATGCTATTTCGCTTTCGGTAAGATAAGCAGCACGGCGAACCACGCCCCCAAAACTTTTTTGAATACCCCATTTGTAGCGGTAATTATAAAGCCAGTCATGCTCCTTCATGTAGGGAAACATTTTTAAAAATGGCTCCGGAAAAATAGCTGTAAAAGCATCCAGCATATAATAGGTAGATGCTGCAAATTGTTTTAAATCTGATTCTGTATTGAATTGCAGTGTGTCGTTTGCCAGAAAATGATCGTACACCACATCTGCAAATGCGCCGGAGTATAAACGGTATTGAGGCCGAAAAAAAGATTTCAATTCCTGCGTTGCAGCATGCGTATCTGTAAAATTATCAATGGCCCGATGCAGTTTAATGCCTTTTTGTACCCCAGGCGGATAATCAAACTGCTTTTTGCCTTTTACATAATCGCTTATCATATTGCCCGCCAGAATTTCGGGATAATTAAATGAAAGATATGCATGGGCGAGGTAATTCATAATGGTATTTGAGATAAATTTATTTAAAGCGTCCTGTTTTTATCCAATCTACCATTATTTTAAGTGTAGTAGTATCAAATGTTTCCTCCAGTTCACCATACTCGCCTGATGTGCATTTGTTGCAATGCTGAAATAAATGGTTGAGGCCGGGCATTTGCATTGTTATAAAATGGGTGTTTTTATTTTTTTGCAATGCTGTTTTTATGCCTTCTAAATTTAATTTTGCTGCTACCTGTATATCTTTTTCGCCGTTTAATGCCAGCACCGGGCAGGTTGTTTTGCTAAGATAGTTTTGTGGATTTATTTTCATAAAATTACTTAACCATGGGCTGCTTAATTGCTTTGCAAAACCATCTGTAAAAGTAGCAATATCTTTTTCAGACCCAACACTGGTTGTATTTTTTATAGTTGATGCTGATTTATCTTTTTGCCATTTTTTAAAAACTGCTATGGCTTTTTTTGATGCAGTGGCAGAATCTTTTGCATTGATAATGGTGGTAACTAAATTTTTGTAAAGTGGCCTGTAAAGATCAATATCTGTTTTTAAAATTCCCATTGATGCCATTACGTCGGCACTTTGCTGTTCCATCATATCCACGATATTAATGCCAGGGCCAGCCAGTAAAATAATAAAACTGATATCTTTTCTGTGTGATGCTAACATGGGTGCTATTAAGCCACCTTCGCTATGGCCTATTAAACCCATATTAAAAGTATCAACATCTTTTCGGCTTTTCAGATAATTGATGCCCGCCTCCACATCAAGCGCAAAATCAAAAGTGGTTGATGTTGCAAAACTACCGCTGGTTTTACCTTTGCCCCTGTCATCAACCCGCAAAACGGCAATACCCTGACTGGTTAAATAATCGGCAATAACTGCAAAGGGTTTATGGTCTAAAATATTTTCGTCTCTATCCTGTGGGCCGCTGCCTGTTATTAGTAAAACAGTGGGGTAAACAGGAGCTTGTACATTATTTGTGTTGGGCTCTGGAAGCGGCACAGTAAACGTTGCACCAAAATGAATTGATTTGTTTGCATTATCATACTCCACATCTTCTGATTGATATGGAAACGGAGATTCCGGTGTTTGTGGCCTGTTTATTTTTGGAATGCTTGCAGTGCCGGTTTTTTTGTTAAGATTTAATGGTAAGTAATTGCCGCCCTGGTAAAAATTACCAGTTAGCCAGGTATCACCTTTGCTTAATTTGCCGGCATATTTACCTTTAATACTTGCAATCATTAAAACCACACTGTCGTCTTTTACAAATACCTCACTGCAAGGGTTGTTAAAAGTTTTTTGTTTAGGACTGTCGAAACTGGCTACATACTTGCCGGAAATATCTTTGCTGATATGAAATATAATGGTAAGTCCGTTACCCTGTATTTGCAGAGCACCTTCCCAATTACCAATAATATTTTGGCTGAAAGCAGATAGAGATAGTATAGAAAGTGCAAAAGAGATAAGCAGTTTAAACATACAAATTATTTTATGGTAAATTATTTTACAGATTTACGATACAATAAATAAGAATATACAACAGGAATTATTACCATGATAATTACTCCAGATAAAAACACGATGGTTAATATTTTTTGGTTTAGCAGCAGCGAAAGTACCCCCAGCCCAATGCCGCCTGCAAAAAATATTTTACTGGCTAACTGGTGTGTTTGTCGCCAGTTATCTTCATTCTCTAATGTCCAGGGTACACGTATGCCTACAAAATAATTTCGTTTTACACTATGCATTAGGTTGCCGATAAAAGCCAGAAAAAGGCTGATACCACAGAACATAAGTGGCATTGTGGTTATTTTCCCCTTGATGGTTGAATTAAGGATTATTACCGAAATGAAGGTTAACAATAAAACCACAGTTACAGCAAGTTTATTCATTCCGGATAAAGTGTTTTCGGTATACTTCCTTTTAGGATCTATCTTATGTAAATTCATCAATAGAAAATAAACCCCGATAGCAACTGCAGCAAAAATAATTATGGGCACAAAAATTTCAAGCTTTTTTCCAAACTTATCTGCAAGGCCGTATGCATTAAAATGTGTTGGAATTTTTTCTGGCAAATCAGTCCACAGATATGCCAGGTAAGCAAACGGGATGGTCATCATTATAAAAGGAAATGTTAGCCGCAATAATTTAAACCGGTTCATAATTTTTATTTTTTAAAAGTGAGCAGCCATTTAAGCATTTCGTCCATTACGGTGGTGTTAAGCGAATAGTGAATGAATTGCCCCTCTTTGATTGAATGCACCAAACCTGCCTGCTTTAATAAATCCAGGTGGTGCGATATACTGGGTTTACTAATGTTGAACTGATCGGCAATATCACCGGCAGTTAAATCGCCTTTTTTCAAAAGCTCCAGTATTTCTCTTCTGGTACTATCGTTTAATGCTTTAAAAAGGGCGTTCATCTCAGTAAATTAAATATTTAGACAAATATCTAAATACTTTTTTAAAAAACAAAATAATTTTTTTGCAAGGGTTGTGATATTTAAAATTTCAGTCAATATTTCTGAGAGTTTAAAAGCGTTTATTTTCTCATTTTATTTTTAATCATTAAGCTTTTACCTTCACACGAGTTAAAGCGCAGACATATTTTTAAGAATGAACAAAAATGATAAAATATATATAGCCGGGCATACCGGAATGGTTGGCTCGGCTATATTGCAGGCATTGGTTGCAGCGGGATTTATAAATTGTGTGTACCGCACATCTAAAGAACTGGACCTACGTAACCAATCAGCAGTAGAAGATTTTTTTAGTGAAGAAAAGCCACAATTTGTTTTTATGGCCGCTGCAAAAGTGGGTGGCATTGTTGCTAATAATACTTACCGTGCCGATTTTTTGTACGATAACCTGATGATCGTTTCCAATATTATTCATGCAGCTTATAAAAATGATGTTACAAAATTATTATTCCTTGGCAGTTCCTGCATTTATCCAAAAATGGCAGCGCAGCCCATTAAAGAGGAATATCTTTTAACAGGCGAACTTGAAAAAACAAACGAGCCTTATGCCATCGCAAAAATTGCCGGCATTAAGTTATGCGAAACCTACAGGGATCAATATGGAGCAAACTTCATTAGCGTAATGCCCACAAACCTGTATGGCAAAAACGATAATTACCATCCAGAAAACTCACATGTATTACCTGCATTGATACGCCGGTTTCACGAAGCAAAAAAGCAGGGCTTACAACAAGTGGTTATCTGGGGATCTGGCAATCCTAAACGGGAATTTTTATTTGCTGATGATCTTGCAGAAGCCTGTTTATTTTTAATGAAGCATTACAATGAAAAACAAATAATAAACATTGGTTGCGGAGAAGATATCAGTATAAAAGAACTGGCAATATTAATAAAAGAGATAACCGGCTTTGAAGGAGCACTTGTTTTTGATACCACAAAACCAGATGGTACGCCCCGAAAATTATTAGATGTAACAAAACTCAATAACCTGGGCTGGCATTATAAAACCGAACTTAGAGAGGGGATTGAAATTGCTTACCAGGATTTTTTACAAAAACAAAAATTATCCGTTGCAGGATAAAAAATATAACACATGAAAACTGCTTTAATTACCGGCATAACCGGACAGGATGGGGCGTACCTTGCAGAGCTGTTGCTGAGCAAGGGTTATATGGTACATGGTGTTAAAAGGCGTTCATCGCTTATCAATACAAGCCGCATTGATCATCTGTACCAGGATCCGCATGAAAAAAACATACGCTTTAGAATGCATTATGGCGATCTCACCGATGGTCCCGGTTTAATTCGTGTGATACAGGAAACAAAGCCCGATGAAATTTACAACCTGGGTGCC
>JANMBZ010000105.1:0-3504 GCA_031360765.1 Chitinophagaceae bacterium | reverse complement strand
CCTTGCGGTAATACCATTAAAAGTCTTTGTTTGCGGTACAAAACTTTCATCCATAAATTCCAGCGTAACAGTTTCGTTGCGGTAAATATCTTCTCTTATTTTTGGTATGCTCAGGCAGCCCTCATTATAACTCCATTCTTTTCCGTTCAGTTCTTTTATATGTGCATTAATAAAAACGCCTTTATAGCCAGGCTCATCCGGAAATTCACCTTTTTCGTCATCTTCCTGGTTAGCAAAAATTTGTTCGCTGTCCATTACAAAAAGCCGGATGCCTGCATTAATTTGAGGTGCCGCTAAACCCACACCATTGCTGTTGTACATGGTTTCCCACATATCGGCAATCAGTTTCTCCAGCCCGGGATAATCAGGTGTAATTTCATCGCAAACTTTTCTTAAAACCGGCGAACCGTATGCTACTATTGGAAGAATCATTCGAATTTAGATTTCAGATTTGTGATTTTAGATTTGGATGCAAATTTAAGGTTATCCTTTTACTAAGGCAATCTAAAATCGCAAATCTGTGATCTGAAATTTATAATTGTCCAAGGTATTCCTGTAGTATAATAGTGGCAGCAATCACATCCACATTGCCTTTAATGCGCCGGTCTTTTTTCTTCATACCCATTTCAAGCATGGCATCTTTTGCCATTTTAGATGAATAGCGTTCATCTACAGTTTTAAGGGGCGTGGCAGGAAATTCTTTTTGTATTTTTTTGATAACAGCCTGTACCAATGGCGTGCCATGTGTATCTGATTCATCCGAGTTTTTAGGCAGGCCGATAATGATGAGTTCGACTTCTTCCTTTGCAAGATATTTTTTTAACCAGGGGATGAGTTCCCTTGATTCAATGGTTTCCAAACCGGTAGCAATGATCTGTAAAGGATCGGTTACTGCCAGGCCGGTTCGTTTACCGCCGTAGTCTATGGAAAGGATTCGTGCCAAAGATAAAGTTACCTGTTAATTGTTGATAGAAAAGAGACTGAATTTTAAGGCTTACGATTAACCGGTAACAATTAACCGTAAACAAAAAGATCCAGTATTACAAAGATGGCGAAAACAACCGATGCAATTCCATTGGTTGTAAAGAAAGCCATATTTACTTTTTTTAGATCGTTTGGTTTTACCAATGTATGCTGATAAAATAATAAGCCGCAGAAGAATACAACACCTATCCAATACCACAAACCAAAATGGCCGTACACGCCTGCACTGGTAACACAGGCAGCTGAAAGCACATGCAAGAAATTGGAAACCATCAATGCTTTTGATTTACCCAATGCTGCCGGTATAGAATGTAGCTGGTTGCTTTTATCAAACTCTTCATCCTGCAGGGCATAAATGATATCGAAACCACTTACCCAAAATAAAACAGCGAATGAAAAAAGAATGGGGAGCAATGCAAACTCACCGGTTACTGCAAGGTAAGCACCAATTGGTGCCAGGCTTAAACCTACACCCAAAACCAAATGGCATAGCGCAGTAAAACGTTTTGTATAACTATAAAATAAAACTACAAATAATGCAACCGGCGATAAATAAAAACAAATTTTATTGATGAAGAAAGTACATGCAATAAACAATATGCAATTGGCAATTACAAAAAATAATGCGTTGCTTGATTTGATAACTCCTGCTGGAATTTCACGAACAGCAGTACGTGGATTTTTAGCATCAAAATTTTTATCGAGCCAGCGGTTGAAGGCCATGGCGGCTGAACGTGCAAAGATCATGCAGAGGACTACCAATCCAAAAAGTATCAAAAAAGATTTTATATCAATAGTAATAGGAGTAAAACCCGGTAAAGCGAAATGTGGATTTGCATTATCAGGTCTCCAGCCTATAGTTTTATTTAAATTCCATTGACCTGGATAGAAAAAAAGATTGTGTATTCCCAAAAAAAAACCAATCAATGCAAAGGGCATTGCAAAAATGGTGTGTGAGAATTTCACGAGAGAAAGATAATTTTTAAAAGAAGGCATGTGCAAATTTACATACAAAGTTGGTAATTCCCCTTCAGGGGTTAGGGGCAAAGTGCATTGCAAAAATGGTGTGTGAGAATTTTACGAGCGAAAGATATTTTTTTATTGACGACATTATTTTATGTATTTCCTGAGTCTGGCTTTTATTTCAATATCGGTAATGGCAGCAAGCTCTGATTTGTCGTAGATACTAATTAAAATTATCGTTTCCTTAATTACAGCAACATATGTAATTACTCTTGCACCACCACTTTTACCTCTGCCTTTGCTTGTAACAGAAAGCCTTATTTTAAAACAATCATTTCCCAAAGGAGTTCCTGTCTTGGGATTTGCAGAAAGTATTTCAAGTAAAAATTTGAAATCATTTTTGAGAGAAAGGTGTTTTTTGGAAAGTTTTTTTATTTCCTTTTCAAACTCACCTGTGTAGATAATATTATAACTCACTTAAAAGGCTTTTGGCATCTTTTAATTTTATTTTTCCTTTTAAATAAAGTGAAGCTTCTTTTGCACCTTTTTCAATACTTTTTAATGTTTGCTCTTTTGTGGGTTCTTTATATACTTCTGCTTTAATCTTTTCTTTTTTTAAAAAATCTAATACCATTTTTGATTTGGCAGTGTTATCAGACCTGATTATAATTGTTTCCATACAATAAAATTAATACAAATTATTTTATTCTTCTTCTTACAATTTCCCACAATACAACACCGGCAGCAGTTGCAATGTTTAAAGAATGCTTCATACCAAATTGTGGAATTTCTATACAGCCATCGCATTTCAAAATAGTGTCCTGCTCTATACCCGTAACTTCATTGCCAAATATCACCGCTATTTTTTCTATGCTACTAAAGTTTATTTTTTGCAGCAATTGGCTGTTTACTACCTGCTCTACTGCATATACTTTATAACCATTATCTTTTAAATCTGCAATGGCTGCAGATGCAGAAACAAAATGTTTCCACCTTACAGAATCTTCTGCACCCAGGGCAGTTTTTTTTATTTCTTTATGAGGAGGCTGGGCTGTGTACCCTGTAATGTAAACTGCTTCCAGCAAAAAAGCATCGGCTGTACGAAACACACTGCCTACATTATAGGCACTACGGATATTTTCCAGCACAGCAATAACGGGTGTTTTTAGCGAACGCTTAAATTCTTCTACCGTTTTACGGTTAAGATCATCCATGCTTAATTTCTGCATGGCGAAAAATAAAATTGTTTATAAAATAAATTCATTTCAGATGGCTTCCTTTTCCAGTTTGGCAGATTTAATATTTGCCTTTTCTTCTGCAAAAAGTTTTGCCGCATTTACAAAATGTACAAATAATGGGTGTGGATTCTCTACCGTACTTTTTAATTCAGGATGATACTGTACGCCAATAAAAAAAGGATGATCTTTCAGTTCAACAATTTCCACCAGGCCTGTCACCGGGTTTTTTCCGCTCGGAATCATACCCGCATTTTCAAAATCGCTGATGTACTTATTGTTAAACTCCCAGCGGTGGCGGTGCCGTTCGCTAATGACCGTA
>JANMBZ010000084.1:0-5936 GCA_031360765.1 Chitinophagaceae bacterium | reverse complement strand
GGTGAATAATATCCCCGGTAATAACAAACGGGTGGGTGTGTTTGGCATTTCTTATCCGGGCTTTTACAGCACCATGGCGGCACTTAGCGGCCACCCGGCATTGAAAGCTGTTAGTCCGCAGGCGCCGGTTACCGATTGGTTCCAGGGCGATGACTTTCACCACAACGGTGCTTTCATGCTAATGGATGGTTTTAGTTTTTACAGTGGCTTTGGTTTACCACGCCCCAAGCCTACAACGCAATGGGGCCAGGGTTTTCGTATTCCCTCGCAGGATAATTATGATTTTTATTTAAAAACCGGTGCCTTAAGAAACTTTAGTAAAATAATGGGCGATAGTGTTACTTTCTGGAAAGACCTGATGAACCATCCCGATTACGACGCCTGGTGGGAAGCCCGTAATGCCCGAAATTTTGTAAACAATATTAAACCGGCCGTGCTGGTTGTGGGTGGGTTGTTTGATGCAGAAGATTGCTTTGGTGCCTGGAGTTTGTATAAAGCCATTGAAGAAAAAAGTAAAAACACCGATAACCGTTTGGTGATGGGCCCTTGGTTTCATGGCGGCTGGGGCGGAAGAAGTGATGGCAGTTATTTAGGAAACATACGTTTTGGAAAAAAGACAAGTGAATTTTATCAACGTAATATTGAAATGCCTTTCTTTAATTTTTATTTAAAGTTGAAAGGAACGGTGCATGATATTGCAGAAGCCACTGTTTTTTTCAGCGGCGAAAATGAGTGGAGAAGATTTAATGAGTGGCCGCCAAAAAATGTAGAGTATAAAAATTTATATTTAACCTGTAATGAAAGTTTATCTTTTGAAAATATGGCTAATAAAATTAAGCCTGAAGACAGATCCAAACGGCCGGCATGTTATAGTGAATATGTGAGCGATCCCAATCACCCGGTTCCCTACACCGAAGATATTGGTTTGGGCAGAACAAGAGAATACATGACCGATGACCAGCGTTTTGCAAGCCGCAGGCCTGATGTGCTTACCTACAGCACCAATATTCTTACGGAAGACATCACGCTTGGTGGGCCGCTGGTAGCCGATTTAATCACTTCCATCTCCACTACCGATGTTGATTTTGTGGTAAAGCTGATTGATGTTTTTCCAGATGAGTTTTCATATGGCGCCGATTATCCCTCCCCTCCGGGGAGGTTAGGAGGGGCCTACCCAATGGGCGGTTACCAAATGCTTGTACGTGGCGAAATTATGAGAGGCCGTTACCGAAATAGTTTTGCAAAGCCCGAAGCTTTCACGCCTGATAAAATAACCGAAGTAAAATATACGCTGCCTGATGTGGCACACACTTTTAAAAAAGGCCATAAGCTGATGATACAGATACAAAGCAGTTGGTTTCCATTAGCAGATAGAAATCCACAAAAGTTTGTTGATATTTATAAATGCAGCGATAGTGATTTTCAAAAAGCAACGATAAAGGTTTATCATGATGCAGTAAATATGAGTAAGATTGTTTTGCCTGTTTTAAAATAATATTTATGTGGAAATTTTTAGCGATTGCTTTATTGATTAATTGTTCAATTGTTTTTGGGCAGAATAAATTAGATATTGTTCCTGCGCCGGTTGAGGTAAAGATGGGTAAAGGGTTTTCCATAATAAGATCGCCTGTTATGTTCAGTGTCACGCCTACATACAACACGGCAGCAAGCAGTATGTTAGGTTTCGAGCGTTTTGCGCAATACATAAAACAAACTTATGGCATTACATTGTTGGAGCATAATGCTGCTCCCTTTCCGCCAGGGGCTGGCCTGGAAATAGATTTTTCTGATGCCGGGGCTGAAAAAGAAAATGGATATTACGAATTAGAAATAGCAAATAACCGTGTATCCATAACCTGCACAGAATCGGGAGAATTTTATGCATTTGAAACGCTTAAACAAATGGTTAAGCTAAATGCAAAAAAACAACTTGTTATTCCAAATTGCACGATTGTTGATTACCCCCGTTTCCCCTATCGTGGCATGCACCTCGATGTTTGCCGCCACTTCTTCCCCGTTTCCTTTATCAAAAAATATATTGATTATTTAGCCGCTTATAAATTCAACACTTTTCACTGGCATTTAACCGAAGATCAGGGATGGCGCATTGAAATAAAAAAATATCCTGAGCTTACAAAGGTTGGTGCAAATAGAAACGGAACACTTATTGGCCGTTATCCCGGCAAAGGCAGTGATAACATGCCTTACGGCGGTTTTTATACCCAGGCCGAAATAAAGGAAGTTGTACAATACGCAAAGGAAAGATACATTGATGTGATACCCGAAATTGAAATGCCCGGCCACAGCAGTGCTGCCATTGCAGCTTATCCGTGGCTGAGTTGTTTTCCGGAAAAGCCAACAGAAATTCCGGCCAACATGATCTCCCAAAAAAGTATAGATGAACAAAAAGCAGGACGCATAAAATTAGTACAGGAAACCTGGGGCGTGTTTGATGATGTTTATTGCGCCGGTAAAGATTCTACTTTTAAATTTTTAGAAAATGTACTGGATGAAGTGAGTGCACTCTTTCCTTCAAAATATATTCATATCGGTGGGGATGAATCACCAAAAGTGCATTGGAAGAAATGCCCTATGTGCCAATTAAGAATGAAAAATGAAAAATTAAAAGATGAACATGAATTACAAAGCTGGTTTGTGCAGCGCATTGAAAAATATGTAAACAGCAAAGGCAAAACCATCATAGGCTGGGATGAAATTTTAGAAGGTGGCCTTGCTCCCAATGCAGTTGTAATGAGCTGGCGTGGCGAAGCCGGTGGTATTGAAGCTGCCAAACAAAAACACAATGTTATTATGACGCCCGGCAACCCGGTTTATTTTGATCACACACAAAGTAAAAATGAAGACAGTGTTACTTTTGGTGGCTACAACCCTATTGAAAATGTGTATGCTTACGAACCTGTACCCAAAGAATTAAATGCAGAACAAGGCAAATATATTTTAGGTGCACAGGCCAATATGTGGACAGAATACCAAAGTAATGAACGTAAGATTGAATACCAGCTATTCCCCCGCATTACCGCACTGAGTGAGGTTTTGTGGAGCCCGAAAGAAAAACGTAATTGGAAAGATTTTGAAAGAAGGCTGCCAACTATTTTTGAAAGGTTAGATAAACAGAAGATTAATTATAGCACTGCATACTTTGATTTGAAGTCAACAGTTGAGCCAACTCCTGGCCTGGACGGCTATGTACAAATAAAGCTTGAAAGTAAATTACCCAATGCCGTAACTAAATATAAACTGGGCAATGGAGATTTTTATGGATATATAAAGCCTATTGTAATTCGAGAAAGTGCCAATGTAAGTTTTTCTATATTTAGAGATAAACAGCCTTTGAAAATAAGCATTCAAAAATTTTCCTTCAACAAAGCCACCGGCAAAAAAATAACCCTTACAACAGAAGCCGATAAAAAATACCCTGGTGATGGCGCATTCACTTTGGTTAATGGTGTGCAAAATGAAAAAGGCATGGCAAAATCATCGGAGTTTTTAGGTTTTAATGGAACCGATATGGAAGCCATTATCGATCTCGGAAGCGAAATGGATATCAGCAAAATAACCATTCATGTACTTGACCAGAACGGAAGCTGGATATATCTGCCGGCAAAAATTGAGATCACTTACATACCCAATGTGGATTACACGGAGGAAGAATTAAAGAATTTTCCAAAGCAAATAAAAATGACGGATCCGGTAAAAGATAAGGGCACCAAAACAATTAGTATTGAAAGCAAACAAAACTGCCGTTATCTAAAAGTACTTGCAAAAAATTACGGTATCATTCCTGCCGGTAATGCTGGTGCCGGCAACCCTGCGTGGTTGTTTGTGGATGAGATTGAAGTACAGTAATTTCCCCGCAAAGGCGCAAAGATGAAAACAAAAGTTGCAAATCCTTCTTTGAGGCTTCGCTCCTTTGCCCCTTTGCGTGAAAAATAATAACTTTATAACTCCTGAATTATCTATATGACAAAAATTGACCTCACCGATTCTCTCGAAAAAATACCGGTTAAAATTTTTCCAGATTCAAAAACCGGTTCTGCATTTGTTGCAAAAGAAATTGCAAATCTTATAAAAGAAAAAGAAGCCGAAGGTAAAAAGCCTGTCATCGGCCTGGCAACCGGCTCATCGCCAAAAACATTGTATGCCGAGTTGGTGCGTATGCATAAAGAAGAAGGATTGAGTTTTAAAAACGTCATCACTTTTAATTTGGATCAGTATTACCCCATGGATAAAGATGCACTGCAGAGCTATCATTATTTTATGCGCAAAAATTTGTTTGAGCAAACTGATATTGACCCAAACAACTATCACCTGCCCGATGGTATGATACCTAAAGACAAAGTGAAAGAACATTGCCTTAGTTACGAAAAACAGATTGAAGATGCCGGTGGATTAGACCTCCAGATTTTAGGCATCGGTGTAAACGGCCATATCGGTTTTAACGAGCCGGGCAGCAGCATCAACTCAAAAACAAGATTGATAAGTTTAGATAACAGTACCCGCATTGCCAATGCTTATGAGTTTGGTAATATGGCGCAGGTGCCACGCATGGCCATTACGATGGGCATCAACACAATCTTAAAATCTAAAAAAATAATTTTAATGGCCTGGGGCCAAACAAAAGCACCGGTTGTAAAAAAAGCGGTTGAAGATATTGATACCGAAGATTTACCAGCATCTCTTTTACAAAATCATGATAATTGCGTTTTTGTAATTGACGAAACCTGCGCCAGCGAATTAACACGTTTTAAAAGTCCGTGGTTAACGGGTGAGTGTGAGTGGACCAGCAGCATGATGAAACGTGCCGTGGTAAACCTTGCATTAAAATTACACAAGCCGGTTTTAAGTTTAACCAACAGCGATTATAATGATAACGGCCTTAACGATTTGCTGGTGGAGAAGAGCGATGCTTACGAAATTAACCTGCAGGTTTATTATCTGTTAAGAGACAGCATCACCGGATGGCCAGGCGGAAAGGTATCCGAATACCGCACTAATCATCCGGAGCGTAATGAGCCGTTTCCTAAAAAAGTGGTACTCTTCTCTCCGCATCCTGATGATGATATAATCAGTATGGGCGGCACTTTTATGCGACTGCACGACCAGGGGCATGATGTACATGTAGCATACCAAACCAGCGGCAACATTGCTGTAACCGATGAATTTGTAACCCGCTTTATCGACTTTACAGTTGGTTTTGAAAGCATGTTTGATATTGATGAAACCAAAAGCAAAAATATTTTAGACGAAGCCACAGCATTTTTAAAAATAAAAAAAACAAGCGAAAAAGATACCGAAACTATAAGAGCCATTAAAGGTTTAATAAGAAGATGCGAAGCCAAAGCCACCTGTAAATATGTTGGGTTAACCGATGAGCAGATCCATTTTATGAACCTGCCTTTTTACGAAACCGGCACCATAGAAAAAAATCCGATGGGAGAAGCAGATGTGCAGCAAACAATTGATCTTTTAAACAAATTAAAACCGCAGCAAATTTATTGCGCTGGCGATTTTGCCGATCCGCATGGCACACACAAAGTTTGTTTTGATGTGGTGATGGAGGCTTTGAAAAGGATCAAAACCACAAACAACAAACAACAAACCACAAACCATTGGTTAAACGACTGCTGGCTATGGCTGTACAAAGGCGCCTGGCAGGAATGGGATATTACCGAAATTGAAATGGCCATACCTATGAGTCCGGACCAGGTAGTTAAAAAACGCCATGGTATTTTTATACACCAGTCGCAAAAAGACAGTGTGCCTTTTCAGGGAAGCGATGACCGTGAGTTTTGGCAGCGTGCCGAAGAACGCAATGCAAGCACTGCAAAACTATATGCACAACTGGGCTTAACACAGTATGCAGCCATGGAAGCTTTTGTGCGGTGGAAGTTTTAAAATAAATTTTTACTGTAATG
>JANMBZ010000062.1:0-5365 GCA_031360765.1 Chitinophagaceae bacterium | reverse complement strand
CAAAGCGGCACAACGTTTTGACGAAACAAAAGGTTTCAAATTTATTTCTTACGCTGTGTGGTGGATTCGCCAATCTATACTACAGGCGTTGGCAGAGCAGGGCAGATTAGTCCGCTTGCCACAAAACAAAATTGGCACTTACAACAAGGCTAACAAAGCCTACATGGCTTTTGAACAGGAACATGAGCGTGAGCCATCAACCGAAGAATTAGCCGAATTACTGGAGATGAGCGAAACGGAAATCAACAACATCTTCCAAAGCAACACCCGTCATACTTCCCTTGATGCACCTGTGCATGAAGCAGAAGATGTAGCCATGGGCGATTTGCTGAAAGGTGGTGACGAAACCGATGAAGATGTAATGCATGATTCATTGAAAAATGAAATCCGAAGGGTATTAAAATCTCTAAGTCCACGTGAGGCAGAGATTGTAAATGCTTATTTTGGTTTGGATGGTGAAAATGGTGTTACCATTGAGCAAATTGGTCAGAAGTATGATTTGACCAAAGAACGTATCCGCCAGATTAAAGAAAGAGCCATCAAGCGCTTACAGAAGGCAAGATATAGTGGCGCTTTAAAAGCATACTTGGGTTAATGCAATCTTTCAAAATGATATTCAATCCTTCTGCCAAAAGCAGGAGGATTTTTTTATGCTGAACTTATCGTAACAATAAATTGTTTATTAATATTAACAATATGCTGATTGAATTCAACCCATCTTCATTTATTTTTGTAACCCATGAAGCAACTCTTTTCTCTAATTATTTTAAGTGCCTTTTTTTTCTCTTGTGAAAAAGATATCAATTTCAATTTAAAATATGCCGAACCAGTGGTGGTGGTTGATGCACAGGTAGAAAACGGCCAGGCACCGGTTGTAGCACTCAGCAAAAGCCTGAGTTTTTTTAGTGCCATCAGTGCAGAAATACTTACCAATTCCTTTATTCACAATGCCGATGTAATCATGAGCAATGGTACGGTTACTCATAAATTTAAAGAATACACCGTGCCTTTGGGCAATGGCTATTTCATTTATTATTACGGTATAGATTCTTCGAACCTGGCCACTGCTTTTGTTGGCGAGTTTAACAAGCAATACAATCTTATTATTAAAGTTGATGGCAAAGTTTATACTTCCTCAACTACCATTCCGGCACTTACAAAAGTTTTCGACAGCCTTTGGACTAAACCTGCACCGGCAAATGTAGATACCTCAAAAAGGCTTTTAATGGTTAGGGCAATCGACCCGCCAGGTTTGGGTAATTACATTCGCTACTATACAAAGAAAAACAGCGAACGTTTTTTACCCGGTTTTAATTCTGTTTTTAATGATGAGATTGTTGATGGAACTACCTACCAGGGGCAGGTTGACCCCGGTGTTGACAGAAACTTACCGGCACCAACCGGTGATGCTAAATTTTTTGCAAGAGGCGATACTATATCTTTTAAATTATCCAATATTGATAAAGCTAGCTTTACTTTTTGGAACACCTGGGAGTTTAACCAGCAAAGCATTGGTAACCCATTCTCTCAACCGGGTAAGGTAATCGGCAATATCAGTAATGGCGCATTGGGAGCTTTTTGTGGTTATGCATCGCAGGTGGGAACCATTATAGCAAGATAATTACCTTATAAACTGATATTCCTTTAAATTCGTAGTTAGTAGTAACTTTTAAAATTATTTATGTCAACAGAAAAAGTACATTGTTTAATAATAGGATCGGGTCCGGCCGGTTATACAGCAGCTATTTATGCATCAAGAGCTGGTTTAAATCCGGTTTTGTACCAAGGTATTCAGCCCGGCGGACAATTAACCATAACCACCGAAGTAGAAAATTATCCCGGTTATCCGGATGGTATACAAGGCCCCGAAATGATGGTTCATTTTGAAAACCAGGCAAAACGTATGGGAACAGATATCCGTTATGGCCTGGCAACAAAAGTTGATTTTTCAACAAGGCCATTAAAGGTAGAGATTGATGAAGAAAAATGGATTGAAGCGGATTCAATCATTATTTCAACCGGAGCCTCTGCAAAATGGCTGGGTATTGAAAGTGAGCAACGCCTCAATGGATATGGCGTTAGTGCCTGTGCGGTTTGCGATGGGTTTTTCTTTAAAGGAAAAGAAGTAGCCATTGTTGGTGCCGGCGATACTGCAGCAGAAGAAGCACTTTATTTATCTAAGATTTGTAGTCACGTACACATGATCGTACGCAGGCACGAAATGCGGGCCAGCAAAGTGATGCAGGAAAGAGTGATAAAAACACCTAATATTACTATTTATTGGAACAGCGAAACCGATGAAATACTGGGCGATAAAAAGGTAGAAGGCGTACGCATTAAAAATAACAAGACTGGCGAAAAACAGGAAATACCGGTGAGTGCTTTTTTTGTAGCTATCGGTCATCAGCCCAATTCAGATATTTTTAAAGGCCTGATAGATATGGATGAAGCAGGTTATGTAAAAACCATACCGGGCACATCTAAAACAAATGTAGAAGGTGTTTTTGCAAGCGGCGATGTGCAGGATAAAATTTACCGTCAGGCTGTAACAGCGGCTGGCAGCGGTTGTATGGCAGCGCTGGATGCAGAAAGGTATTTGAGTGAGAAAGGCTTGCATTAATGGATAATGGGTTAATGGATAATTGATAATTTTTTAAATTGAATGCAGCTCAATTATTATAAAGCAGCTATGCTACTAAGGCATTATCAATTATCCATTATTTAATTATCCATTAACCAAAGGCATTATCAATTATCCATTAAAAAATTATCCATTAAACAATGTTCACCATCAATCTCCATAACCTCATCTTCCATTCCTTTCATGGAGTATATGATGAGGAAAGAATTTTGGGTAACACATGTGAAGTAAATGTGGCTATCGGATTTGAAGCAAATGAATCGGTGACTTCGCTGGATGAAACAATCAATTATGCAGCCGTTTACCAAATAATAAAACAAAGAATGTTGCAGGCAACTCCTTTACTGGAAACATTGGCACAGGAATTGGCGCAGATGATACATGATTTTGATAACCGGATAAAAAACATTTCTGTTTCGGTTGAAAAAAAAAATCCGCCCATATCAAATATGGAAGGATCAGTAAGCGTTCACTATAAAAAAGAATATTAATTGAAATTTTTAACCTCCGTATTCATCTGTTTAATTACAGGCATAATGGCTTATAGCCAGGATGTAGCTGCACTTATAAAGGAAGGCAACCGGTTGGAAGCTGTACCGGATGAAAAAGGAGCCTTCAAAAAATTTAAAGAGGTTTTAAAACTTAGCGCCACCAATATTTATGCGCTCAATAAATGCAGCGAACTATGCAGTAGAATAGGGCAGCGTGAAACAGTTAATACCAAATTAAGAAGTGATTATTATAAAGCTGCTGTAATTTATGCCCAAACAGCATTAAAGGTTGATCCCAAAAATTCAGAAGCCAATTGTGTTATGGCTATTGCGTTGGGCCGGTCATCTTTAAGTAAAAGCGGTAAAGAAAAAATTGAGAACGCCAAAGAAGTAAAAAAGTATGTAGATGCTGCTATTGCTGCCGATGCAGCAAATTTTAAAGCCTGGCATGTACTCGGCAGGTGGCAATATGAAATAAGTAATTTAAATGCGCTGGAACGTGGTCTGGTAAAGGTTTTATACGGAGCACTGCCACCGGCTACCATCAAACAGTCCATCGCATCTTTTGAAAAAGCCCATGCATTAAGACCAGAGTTTTTACTAAACTATTACGAAATGGCCAAGGCCTATAAAGACAATGATAATAAAGCCAAGGCAATAGCCTATCTCCAATTACTATTAACACTCCCCAATCAAACAGAGGATGATCCTGCGATTAAAATAAAAGCGAAGGCATTGATAAAAGATTGGCAATAACCCTTTTTTAAAAACGTATCAAGGTTTTTTAGTCTTATTTTACAGCCGGCCTATCCTTCTGCATTTATCTTAACTTCGAAAACAAAAATCCATTCAATGATAAAAATATTAAGCTGCTTATTTATTTTCTGTATTACCGGCCTTTCTGTACATGCACAGGAGGATATTAAAGTTGATTCAAAATACGATCCGCATGCATTGTTTGCACCAAATTTTTATGCAACAGGTGGCACTATCAGCCGTGCAGCTACCGGCGAACCAAATGTTGGTTACTGGCAAAACAAAGCCGATTACCAGATTAACGCTACGCTCAATGATGTAACAAACCAGATAACAGGCTCAGTAACCATCACCTATAAAAATAACAGTCCGCATGCATTGCCTTTTTTATGGCTGCAATTAGATCAGAATCTTTTTAACAAAGAAAGTCGTGGACAGGCACGTATGCCACTAGGGCAACGCAGCCGTTATGGAGATAGCAAAAGTAATTTTAATGGCGGTGATAAAATCACCAGTGTTAAATATGAAGATGGCTCAACTGCCAATTACATAATTACCGATACCCGCATGCAGATACGTTTACCAAAAAATTTAAAACCTGGTGGCGATGTAATTAAAATAAAAATTGAGTATTCATTTACTTTACCTGAATATGGAGCCGACCGCTGCGGTATTTTAAAAACAAAAAAAGGAAATATCTTTTCCGTTGCACAGTGGTACCCACGCATGTGTGTGTTTGATGATGTAGAAGGATGGAACACCCTGCCATACCTTGGCCCCAGCGAATTTTATTTAGAGTACGGCGATTTTGATGTAAATATTACAGCACCAGCCAGCCATATTGTGGTTTGCAGCGGCGAGTTGGTGAACGAGGCAGAAGTACTTACACCCACACAACAAACACGTTTGGCAGCCGCAAAAAAAAGCGATAAAGCGGTGATGATACGCACCGAGGCTGAAGTTACTGATCCTGCATCAAGGCCCAATAAAACCGCTACGCTTACCTGGCATTTTAAAATGACCAATGCACGTGATGTGGCATGGGCCAGCAGCAAAACTTTTATCTGGGATGCTGCAAAAATGAATTTACTAAGTGGAAAACCTTCGCTTGCAATGAGTGTTTACCCTGCAGAAAGTGCCGGACAAAAAGGCTGGAGCAGGGCAACAGAATATACCAAAGGCAGCATTGAAAATTACAGCAGGCGTTGGTACGAATATCCTTACCCTTGCGCCGTAAACGTGGCCAGCAATGTGGGAGGTATGGAATATCCGGGCATTGTTTTTTGCGGATACAAAGCGGTTACAGAAGATTTGTTTGGTGTAACCGATCATGAGTTTGGGCACACCTGGTTCCCCATGATTGTGGGCAGCAACGAACGTAAATATGGCTGGATGGATGAAGGCTTTAATACTTTCATAAACAGCCTGGCTGATGATGATTTTAATAAGGGCGAATACAAAAACGAACCAGCCACCA
>JANMBZ010000050.1:0-9480 GCA_031360765.1 Chitinophagaceae bacterium | reverse complement strand
TGTAAATGTTTGCTGATGTGTAATGGATGTAAACGAACATACATCATTGGCTATTACGGTTGGTGCAGATAAAGATACATTTACAGGTCCTGCTAATATCTCAGCCTTAAGCATATTGCCATAAGTATTTGATACCAGCATTAATGGGATAGTTATCGTTGGGTTAGGGCCAGAAGGAAGACCCATAGTTGCTACAAAGTCGCCTGGCTGGTTAAAAATAAATATTACACCCACAGCTCCGGCCTGTTGTGCTTTGTAAGCCTTGTTCACAAAAAAACTTCTTGGGGGTGTACAGCCGCTTCTTTCAATAACCGCAATCTTACCCGTTAGATCATTCACAATGGTATCACAGGCATCATAAGGGTTACCGGCATTATCTATCACCATCACTGCATCAGCAGTTACCGGCGTAGCTGTTAACGGTGCTCCAAATACAGCCGTACCTACATTGTAAGTGCCATCAATAAAATTAGGACTGCTATTAATCTCCAAAGGCTTTAGTGGAAAAGGATCAGTGCATTGCAATGTTACATTTGCCGGCACTGTTAAGGTTGGTGGCGTATTATCTGCTACTGTTATTGTTTGCGATGCTATTGTTGCATTGCCGCAACGGTCAGTTGCTGTCCAGGTATTTAATATTGTATAGTTTGATGGGCAGTTACCTGGTGTAAATGTTTGCTGATGTGTAATAATTGTAGATGAACAAGCATCATTGGCTATTACGGTTGGTGCTGATAAAGATACATTTACAGTACCAGCCAGTAACTCTGCCTTAAGCGTTGCCCCATAATTATTGGATACCAGCATTAACGGAATTGTGATTGTTGGGTTTGTACCTGGAGGCAGCCCCATAGTTACTACCTGATTACCGGGCTGGTTAAAAATAAATATTACGCCTACTGCACCAGCTTGTTGTGCCTTATAAGCTTTATTTACAAAATAGCTTGCAGGTGGAAGGCAGCCGCTTCTTTCTATAACGGCAATTTTACCTGTAAGATCATTTATTATTGATTCGCAGGCATCATTAGGATTGCCTGCTCCACCTGTTCCATCATTCACCAAAACAGCATCAGCAGTAACCGGCGTAGCTGTTAAAGGGGCTCCAAAAACAGCTGTACCAATATTGTAAGTACCATCTATAAAATTAGGACTGCTGTTAATATTCAAAGGCATCAATGGTATAGGATCGGTGCATTGTAACGTTACATTTGCTGGTACCGTTAATGTTGGTCCTGTCGTATCAATTACGGTAACTATTTTACTGCATATTGATGTACATCCATTTTCATCTGTAACCGTTAAACTAACTGTGTATGATCCATTGCATGTGTTATCCGAAAACACATCAATAGAAGGATTATTGAAAACAGAATCAATAAAACCATTGCCGCTTACTGACCATAAATAATCAACCATGCCTGCAGGGCCACTAAATGTTTCTCCAGAGTTAGGGCATGTTGCAGATGCACCGGTAATTAAACAGGTAGGTGATGGATTTACGGTAATGGTATAAACTATCCAGTCGCTGGTAAGTTCTCCTCCATTTATGGTACCACTGTTATCCGTATCCACCCACGATCTGAAACGCATTTCCAGCGAACCGGGTATAGAAGAATTTATCAATGCTGCTGTTCCGGTAGCTCCTGTAAATGCAGCCATGGTTGCCGAGCAGTTATTACAGAAAGGTACAGTAACATTGGAAGCGGTATAAGTCTGGTAAACTTTTAGCTGAGGATTCGTTAATCCATTTTGATCAGTAAATGAATTGAACAAAATATTATTGGGAGTGGGGCAAACAGCAAAAGATCCTGCATCATCATTACCATCATTATTTGCGTTAACAACCACACTGTTTATACTGGTTCTGAGTTTTGGAATACCACCGGAGCAACTGTTTGGAACCGGCTGAAAACCAGTTGCAGTGCTGTTATCGGTTCCATTCAATAACCAGGGCGTAAAATTAACGGCACCCGTAACCTGTGGCGAAATACCTGCAGACAGAGTTGTATTCCACCAGTTACAGGATGCATTTAAAGTTCCTGCATATCCAGATATGATTCTAACAGCAGGCAAGGCTGCACTGTAACCAGTAAAACTGTTTTCAAATAATGTAACATTGCTGTTGGCCGGCGATCCACCAAATTCTGTATTGCTTATTCTTACAGCATGTACATTACCGGCACCTCCAATAAAACGATTGTTGTTAACTATCAGATTATTTACTCCACCAAATAACCTCACATCACCCGAAGTAGAAAAATTAGAATTCTGAATTTCGTTATTAACAAAAGACGAATTAACCAGGTTGCGGGTAGAAAATGCCCTGAGATTTCCATCAAATTCATTATTAGAGATGGTTATACCTGTCATAGCACTGGCAGCTGTTGTATTTAAAAAATCAATGGCAGGTGCAGTATGGCCGGTAAATTTATTCCCATCAATCAGTACATTTGAAATTACGCCGCCACCAATAATTTCATTACTAAAAATACCATACCCTGTTGCAAAAGTATTTGCCGGCACACTGGGCTGGTTATTACTGTCAAACCAGTTGCAATGAATTTTTAGCTGAGTTGGCGATGGCCCCGAATTAGTGAGGTTACTGCCAATCATGTTATTTTTGATAATATTATTCAGTAACCTTGTACCCGTATTTGGCGGCACCATATTTACTGCAACCCCAAAGCCAGGTGCATTTTGCGAAGTTTGATTTTGTATAGTAAATCCATTAATGGTTACATTACTGGCATTAATTCCGATACCATCAGTACAGTTAATTATTGACTCTGCGCCTTCCCTCGTTCCTGCACAATTATCAGCCTGCACACCACGTAAATTAACTGACTTGGTTATGTTAACAGACTCGTTATAAGTGCCCCCTGCTACGGTAATAATATCACCATTAACAGTTATTGCATCATCAATAGCTGCCTGTATTGTAGCATAAGGCGAGTTGGCCGGGTGCGTTGTGTTAACTACTTGTGCATTTGCAAAACCAATTAAAAAAACAAAACCGGTTAGCAAGCAAATTGTTTTTACAGAGAAGAGATGTAGTAAATTTTTCATAATAAAATTTGCAGGTTAAAATTTGGTAAATTGAAATAATAAAATCTAAAAAAATTTAGTTTTTAATTAAAAAACTGCTGGAACAATATGCTGATAGCATATATAAGTTCATTCAGTTGTTTTGGTGTTAACATCACTCAACACCAGAAATAACTATAAAATAAAATCGTTTGTCCTGGGGAAAATTTGGTATTTCAGAAGATTGGCAAATTACGGCACTATATAACTTTCTACAACAGAAGTATATAATGGTGGTAAATATAATGAGGATAAAATTAACATGCAATAGCCCGAAAGGGTTAGTTTACCCTTAAAGCATTAAAATGCGGATAATTTAAAGAAATAATAATATTACACGCACGTAGTATCAGGTAGTGCGTCTATACGATACTGCAAAATGAGGAAAATAAAGGCTGAAGACAAAGAATAGCTATAATCTTAGCTTACTTTCTTCGGTGGCAAATCAAATGCAATTGCATCATGCTCAAAATGGCCTTTGTGTGCACCATCGCAAAATGGTTTGTTTTGAGAGAGGCCACAACGGCAGATGGAAATAATTTCTCTGCCCTGCAGATTATAAACGGCTCCGCTTTTATCAACGATTTCAAAATCGCCTTCTACCTTAATTGATCCGTTGCTGTTTACTGTAATTTTTGTGGTGGGCATTGTACTTTTATTTTTTATAAAATTAACTACTAAAAGGCAAACTATGGGTAAAAACAAAAATGATTTTGTTAAAGAGAAAACTTACAACTCCCATTCCCAAACCGTTCTGTAAGTTCCAAACTGCTCCACATACTTTAAAAAAGCAATAAAAAAAGCGTCATTACCGAGTGTGGCACTGTCGCCTATCACATACAATTGCTCCTTAGCCCTGGTAAGTGCCACATTCATACGGCGGTAATCTTTTAAAAAACCGATGATGCCGTTATCATTACTTCTTACCAAAGATAAAATAATGGTATGCTGTTCCTGACCCTGGAAACTATCAATAGTACTGATGCGCATTTGCTTTGGCAGCAAATCTTTTGCTGCAGCAACCTGCCCGGCATAAGGAGAGATAAAGGCTGTATGCTCGGGATCAATATTTTCTGTTTCAATAATTTTATTTACGATTCGGAGTTCTCCTTCATTTTTCAAACTCGTACCATCCTGTCCATGCTCTTCATTAAAACCGCTGCCGGCTGTATCAATAAAAGTAAGATGCTGTGCAGTGCTTAATAGTTTTTCATCTGTCATCAACTTACCAGCATAAAAATACTGACTGCTGAAACCTGCAATAGGTTGCCGCATTCGGTATTGAATATTTAATAAGAAGATGGGCTGCATTGTTTTTGCAGCCGTCTCCAAAATAGAAGTATTAAACCCAAGTTGTGCAGCTTCATTACTTAAAACAGTCGGTGGTAATTGCAAATGATCTCCCGCCAGTATATATTTCTGCGCCAGTGGAAACACACACCAGGCAAGCGGTTCAATACACTGCCCTGCTTCATCCATAACCAGGCAGTTGAATTTTAAATGCCGCAAATCAGCATCATATAAACCGATAGGAGTTCCCAATATTACGTCTGCCTGCCCATATAATTTTTCTTCATTGTAAGCCTGCAGTTTTTTTATTTGCAGGCGAATGTCTTTTACTTCTTTAAACAATAAATTACGTTGCTCTCTTTCTTCTCTGCCAAAACTGCGCTTGTATTTCAACGCCATCTTCCTGAATTCTTCAGCCCTTATCTTTAACTGCTTAATTTCTTTTTGCTCCCGGCTGTTTGCCAGTTTGCCCTCTGGCGTATGTGCAAAAACAAGTGCATCCGTTTTGCTGCTGTTGCCAACCCGTAAAACCGCAACACCTTTTTCAATCAATCCTTTTGCAATATTATCAACCGCTGTATTGCTGGGTGCTGTTACAATAATTTTTTCTCCCTTTTGTATCAGTTGTAAAATACCTTCAATTAATGTGGTTGTTTTGCCTGTTCCCGGCGGACCATGAATGATCAGCATTTCATTATTGGCAACCATTGCTTTTACTGCTGCCTGCTGACTTGGGTTTAAATTTTTATTAGTAAAGAAAGTGGATTTTTCTTCCGTGTCAACTTCCTGTTGCCATACAGCCGCAGTTCCGTGTATCTCCTCAAATAACCTGTACAGTTCTTTATTTGCTTGCAGATTATTAATCGTTGTTTTCATGATGGAAGTAGTACGTTGATCAGGTGCCAACTTTATACCCACATTCTTATCTTCAATCCAATCCGGAAAATCGGGTGCAAACAAACGAAACTCTCCGCTCCTGCCATCTAAATTCAATAGCACGCCTTTTACCGGTTCTTCACCCGTACAAAAACATTCAATGGCAGCGCCATCTTTAAATAAATTTATTTCTACGGGATAACTAAGTTTAAAACTGATCTCGGGATAATCGGCATAGCCAAAATTTTTACGGGTAACAGTTATCGGGTGCAGTGCCAAACCCTCTGCTTTTAAGGCTTTCAGACTGTGTTGCTGATCTAAACTGTATCGCTGTACCTGCTCCTGTTCTTCTAAATTAATACAGGTAAGTAAATTTTTTATATGGGAATTGGTTACAGCCATTGCATGAAATTAGTCAGTATGTGAAGAATAAAAAAGGAAATAAAACTCGTACTCGTCTCTGACGAGTATGCCATGGTTTTGAGACTCTTTCTCATACTAACTTATAAACTAAACTATTCTTTAAAATTCTTCTTTAGCTCCATAAGCTTTGCCTGAAAGGGATTTGATGCTACTTGTTTTTCAACGATCGGCAACTCATTTTTAAAAGCATTCTTAACTGCTTCTTGTCTTGCCGCTCCGCTTTCTTTTAAACTCAGTGCAATTCGTTTACGGGGAATATCAACTTCCACCACCGTAACCATTACTTTCTGTCCAAGCTTTACTACTTCATTGGGATCGCTGATGTACCGGTTGGCCAGTTGAGATACATGTATCATCCCATCCTGCTTTACACCCACATCGGCAAAAGCACCAAAGTTGGTAATGTTGGTTATGATGGCGGGTATTTTCATGCCGGGTTTTAAATCGGCCATGCTGTTTATGCCATCAGCAAATTTAAATTCTTCAATAGCCGCACGTGGATCACGGCCCGGCTTTTCCAATTCTTTTAAAATATCAGCGATTGTAAATGCACCAATGGTTTCAGTAACAAAATCAGTGGCTTTTATTTGCTTTCTAATTTCCCCGTTCTTTATCAATTCCGTCACCGTGCTGTTTGCCTTTGCAGCCATGGCTTCCACCACATGGTAACTCTCCGGGTGTACTGCCGAATTATCTAAAGGATTTGCAGCATCCTGAATTCTTAAAAATCCGGCACTCTGCTCAAAAGCTTTTGCACCCAGCAGCGGCACTTTTTTTATTTCATCTCTGGTTTTAAAACTGCCATGCTTTGCACGATACTCCACAATATTTTTTGCAACATTTGCACTTAACCCACTCACATAGGTAAGCAGGTGTTTGCTCGCTGCATTCACATCCACGCCCACAAAATTTACGCAGCTTTCCACCACCTTATCCAGCGATTCTTTTAAACGGTTTTGATTTACATCATGCTGGTACTGTCCCACGCCAATACTTTTGGCATCAATCTTAACCAGTTCACTCAACGGATCAAGCAATCTTCTGCCAATGCTTATAGAACCACGTACCGTAACATCTTCATCAGGAAATTCTTCCCTTGCCACTTCGCTGGCCGAATAAATAGAAGCGCCATTTTCATTCACCATAAAAAGAGAGACAGGTTTACCAAAATCAATAGCACGCAACAATTGATCTGTTTCCTTGCTGGCCGTACCATTACCATAGCCAATTGCTTCAATATTATATTCGGTAACCAATTCTTTTATTTTTCTGATAGCTCCATTCCAATCATTTTGCGGTGCATGCGGATAAATAGTATTGTATTTTAAAAATCCTCCGTACTCATCTAAGCAAACAACTTTGCAGCCCGACTTAAATCCCGGATCAAGTGCCATCACACGCTTATGGCCTAATGGCGAAGCCAGTAAAAGCTGCCGAAGATTTTCTGCAAACACCCTGATGGCTTCTTCATCAGCTTTTATTTTACTCGCCATCCTAAACTCCGTTTCAATAGAAGGCTGCAGTAAACGAACGTAAGAATCATCAATGGCCAATGCAACCTGCATGGCCGCAAGGCCAGATGATTTTATGTAAATATTTTTAACAGCTTCCTGCGCTGTTTCCTTATCAACATTAATATCCATTAAAAGAACCCCTTCTTTTTCACCACGGCGTATTGCCAGTATCCGGTGAGATGGACTTTGCGCCAGGGGTTCTTTAAACTCAAAATAGTCACGGTATTTTTGGGCATCTTCATCATCCTTTTTACTGGTAAGCACTTTTGATGCAATCGTAGCATCTGCTGTAAATAGTTTACGTACAATATTCCTGGCCTGCTCATTTTCGGCAATCCATTCTGCAATGATATCCCTTGCGCCTTGCAAAGCTTCTGCTATATCTTTTACCTGATCGGTAATAAATTTCGCTGCTGCTTCCTCCGGGTTATCATGTCCTTGTTGAAACAATAATATTGCAAGCGGCTCCAAACCTTTTTCAATAGCAACACTGGCCTTTGTTTTTCGTTTTGGTTTAAAGGGCAGATAAACATCTTCCAGCACAGTTGCACTGATACAATCCTCAATACGCTTTTTTAACTCAGGAGTTAATTTGCCTGTTTCTTCAATTGTTTTTAATACAGTCTCCTTGCGTTTCTCCAGATCGCTAAAATATTTTATCTGGTCAATCACGTTTGCAATAACAACTTCATCCAAATTACCGGTTGCTTCTTTTCGGTAACGGGCAATAAACGGAATGGTAGCACCTTCGGTATGCAGTTGGTAAATACTGTTGATCTGCTTTACACTTAAGTTCAGCTCAGCAGCAATATGTTGGGTGTATTTAATATCCATGTTGAAAATTTGTAGGGCTGCAAATGTATTACTACACACTATTAAAAAAAACTTTGTTTTTTCTTTAATAATTTCGGAGGCTAATTATACTAAATAAAAAAAAGGAGGCTGCAAAACACAGCCTCCTTTATTAATATTCATGCCTGAACGCCTAATTCAATTTTACCAGTTTAACAATTTGTTTGTTGCTGCCCTGGGTTATTTCTGCAAAGTAAGTTCCTCCGATAAGATCATTACCCACCTTAATACTGTTGGTTTTTGTAAACTTTGTTTGCACAGTTCTTACTTTACCATTTATGTCCAGTATGCGTATAGTTACGGGTTCATTGCTTCTGCTGATAACCTGTATGCTGAAATCATAAGCCGATGGATTGGGATATACATTGACCCTGAAATCAGCCTGTGGTAATTCAACCGGCTGCGCTGTAACAATTTCACTTTCATTTACTCCGTCACTTCTTGAGTTTACAATACTGTTTGATGTTGCACATGGTAATTCATTGCAACTACCTAACCTGTCGCCCGGATGCCCAGGTATATGCGACGGAACAGAATTAGTACTTACACTGATGGTGTTTCCGTTGTGGCAAACATACACCTTCATATTGTTTGCAGGGCTGCCAGGCACTCTTATATCTTTTACGCATATGGTAACCGAACAGGTTGTAACACAACCATATTTATTGGTAACCAGAACCGTATAGGTAAATAAGCCCGCTGTAGCAGCTGTAAACACCGGATTAGCTGTATTGTAATTGCTTAAAATACCGCCGCTCCAGGAATAAGTATATGGCGCCCCGCTGGCCGGAGCCGAAACTTTCAGTGTATCAGATTGTGGTCCGTACCCCAGGTACAGATTTGTTGGAATACCACCTGTATAAATGGTACTCGATGGTACTGCTGTAATGGAACAGCTTGGTATTTCTCCTACCACCGTTACCATTGCAGTACAGGTGCTGCTATTACCGGTAACATCGGTTACCGTTAAAGTAACGGTGTTGTTACCAATATTTGAACAATTGAAATTTGTTTTAGAAACACTCAGTACAACCGGGCTACAATTGTCATTGCTTCCGTTATTTACGCTTGAAGCTGTTATGGTTGCAGCACCATTTACCAACGTTATAGTAACCGGTTTACATAAAGCAACAGGTGCAGTTATATCACGTACTGTAATGGTTTGCACACAGGTACTCAAATTACCAGATTCATCGGTTGCTTTCCAGGTTCTGCTGATCACATAATTGTAATGACCTGAACCGGTTGCTGTTTGTGTACTGGTTTGTGTTTGTATTATTGCTACCGCAGAACAATTATCTGTTGCAGTGGCAACACCGGTTACTGAAGATGTATTATTATCCTGGCAATTCAATGTAACATTTGCAGGGCATGTAATTACCGGTGCTGTAATATCATGCACTGTAATTGTTTGAGTACACTCGCTAAAGTTTCCGCTCTC
>JANMBZ010000048.1:0-8388 GCA_031360765.1 Chitinophagaceae bacterium | reverse complement strand
GGTGAATGGCGGCTAGTTTTTTACCTTCGGCAACTATACCATCAAAATCCGTAGAAATAACTTCGGCACTGATATCGCCATCAACCAATTCGCAAATGGTTTTGTAATGTGCCATCACAGCATCGGAACCCTTTATACCTTCTTTAGCCATTAAAGAAGGATTGGTGGTAACGCCATCAAGTATTCCAAGGTCGTTTGCTTCTTTAATTTGATCAAGATTTGCTGTATCTATAAAAAATTTCATTGTTAGATAATATTTAAGTTTAAAGTTTTATGATTACCGCAAAAGTAAAATAATTGAAACACTATCATTTAAAAACTTTTGCTTAGGTATACACAGTTGGAACGATCAGAGGCAAAAGCTCCCCTTCAGGGGTTGGGGGCAGGGCATAAAAAATGGCAAGTTACTTACATCGCACCGCTCAACCATCTACCCTTGCTACCTTCCGGTCCTGGGGGAGTTCAACAGGAGCTGGCCGTATAAGACTTGCCGGGGCAAAGATAAGGAAGTTGAATGGAATTTGGAATTAAGTCAAAAGTAAAAAGCTAAAATTCAAAAAAGAACTTATATGCGTGAGCACTTTTGATTTTTAAATGTTAGCTTTTGACTTTCTTTTAAAAGCTAATCCCCGGCTTATCCGATCTTGAATTTACGTTACCTACACCAATTAACTGATCAGCTCTGTCGGTAAAGGATTTGTAATACATTAAAATGGTATAGCTATTTTCTGTTTCCCAGTAATCTCCTTCAAGATCCCTGTGAATGGCTGGGTTATTTTTATCAACCGCTATGTAAGTATAATTATAATATCCCTGTTTTAAAAAAGCCGTGCATTCGTAAACACCCTTCTCAGCATTAAAATTCATACGTGTTTTATCATTAAACTCGTAATTAGTTAATTGCCCGGCCAAGTAAATATCTTTATCAGCATAAGGTATGCCGTTGGGAGCGGCTAAGCTAAAGTGTACGGTTGCAAAATCGCCCTGCCAGTAAGGGTTAATACTTTCATAAGTTTCTACCAGGTACATCCCATTTAAATCTCTGAAATAAACATAACGTTGTGCTGTACGGTCTGCATCCGGAAATAGGTACATTTCGGTTGATGTTTTGCCATAATCTGCTTTTTTTACCCGGTCGCTTTGCAGGCGAAAGCTGCGTAAATCAAGCCAGCGCCACTCTTTGCCCGCCGGAAAAACCAGATTACTTTCCATACTGTATTCCAAAGTATTGCTTCGCACAAAAGTTGGCTTTATATCTTTTAATGCATTATCCCACCGGTTATTTTGCAAAATCACCACTTTAATTTGTTGTGCTGCGCTAAAAGTATTTAACCCGTTTATGTTAGCATTAAACTGCACTTTTTGGTGCGTTCTATAAAGTTGCGGTGTAAAAGGTTGTGTTATCTGCCCACCGATAGCCGCTTTTTGCTCAAGTACCAGCATACGCCTGGTAAAAGCTAATTTAGATGTATCTCCATCTAAAAAAACTTTTAAAATATAATTGCCACTCATTGTAAGTGTGGTGTTTCTATCCGGTAACAATGCCTGGTAATGTGTGTACCTGGTTAACGCAATAGATGAATACCGGTAGGTACTAATACGCTGTTGTGTAAAGCCTTTCGTGTATAAAAACGGACTAATTTCAATGGGATTCCAATCATAATCGCAAAGCTGCATGCTGTAGTAATAACTTTTTACGTTTGCATCCAGGTCATCAAAATTAAGTTCCAGTTGATCGCCGCTGTTAATTTTATAAAGCGGTAACGAACTTTGATCTCCATACATGTGAAAACGCACTGCTTGAATGTTTGGTTTGTAAACCGCATCCGTCATCTGCGAAAAAGCATGATTGCTCAATAAAAAGCCGAATGTTAAAAAAACAAAAAAAATATTTTTTTGGGAACGGGCTTTGGAGGCTTTGGTCATCATCGTGGAGCTTGTGCTGAGCGAAGCCGAAGCATCACTCTCTTGTGCCACAGTGCATATTTCAACTTTTCCCATGTTATCTGTAATCATTAAGTTTAAATAAAATACTTTTGTAAGATACCAAAAATTATACCGATTGAATGTATCTGTGTTCATAGCAAAGCGTATCGCCTTTAACAGGCAAAAAACATTCAGCCGGTTCATAATCAGGCTGGCCATTGGTGCTACTGCCATCAGCGTAGCTATTATGATTGTTGCCATGAGTTTTGTAAACGGTTTTCAGCAGGTTATAAGCAATAAGGTTTTTAGTTTTTGGGGGCATATAAGGGTGCAGCAAAATATTGAAAACCGGGTGAGCATTGCCGAAGAATATCCCATTACAAAAAATGATACAGTAGAAAATTACCTGAGGGCTTTACCACAAGTTAAATCTGTTGAGCGTTATGCAACAAAAGCAGCCATGCTAAAATCAGGCAACGAAATTGTAAATGTCTTACTGAAAGGTGTTGACTCTTCCTTCGATTATCAGCGTTTTAAACCCTTTATACAGCAAGGCAGGTTTTTATCTTTCAGAGATAGTAGTTTCAGCAGCGAAATAAATATTTCTTCAAGCACCGCAAAAGAACTAAATGTAAAAGTTGATGATAGCATACGGATTTTCTTTTTCCGGAACGGAGAAACTCCCAGGCAACGCAAAATAAAAATTGCGGGTATTTTTAAAACCAGCATTGAAGAATATGATAAGAATTTTGCCCTTGGCGATATTAACCTCATACGCAAATACAACGATTGGGAGCCTGACCAGATTGGCGGTTACGAACTTTTTTTAAAAAATTATAAAGAAACAGACAGCGTTAATAATTTAATTTATGATGAGCTGCCACAAACCTGGTACAGCAAAACCATTAAAGAAATTTATCCAAATATTTTTGACTGGCTCGGCCTGCAAGGGCAAATAAAAAACATGCTCCTCATTATTATGATGGTGGTAGCGGTTGTAAACCTGATAACCTGTTTAATTATTCTGGTTTTAGAACGCACCAGAATGACGGGTATATTAAAAGCCCTCGGTGCCTCCGATTGGAAAGTGCAACAGATATTTTTATACAACACAACTGTAATTGCTGTTACCGGTATATTAGCTGGTGCAGCACTTGGTCTGGGCATTTGCTGGCTGCAGCAAAAAACAGGTTTTATAAAATTAGATGAAGAAGCCTACTACATGAGTGCTGCCCATGCAGATGTGGTGTGGTGGCAGGTTTTATTAATTTGCTTCGCTACGCTGGTGGTTTCATTTGCTACGTTAATCATACCAACTTTACTGATTAAAAAGATAAAACCGGTTAAGGCGATACAATTTCGTTAATCCGTTAATTGGTTAATTCGTAAATACGTATCGGAGTAAAATATCATTTTATATGTGAGAGTATAATACCCGTAGCAACCGCTGCATTCAACGATTCTGCCTGCCCTATTTTTGGAATAGTAATTTTTTCATTTACCATCTTCATCACTTCATCACTTACACCATTAGCCTCGTTGCCAATAATTAAAATGCCTTCTTTCAACTTACTAATTTTTTTTACGTCCTCTCCTTCCAGCGAAGCTGAATAAATTTTTATTTTTTTATTTTCCCGTAACCACAAAACCAAATCAGTGTAAAATATATTTACTCTTCCTAAACTGCCCATGGTGCTTTGTACTACTTTAGCATTGTACATATCGGCACAGCCAATAGAGCAAACAATATGCTCTATCCCAAACCAATCAGCAATGCGTATGATAGTGCCCAGGTTGCCCGGATCTTGTATGGTATCCAATACCAATGTTATTTTATCCGCAATATCTAATTCAAAATTTTGTTTTGTTTTTTCAAAAACAGCCACCACTGTATTGGCGGTTGATAAGGATGATATTTTCTGCAATTCAAAATCTTCCACTACTGTAATTACTATATCACGCAGTCCCTGCAACTGTTTGCTGTGTTCCTCTATCCAGTTATGCAACCCAAAAATTTCTTTACAGATAAATTTGCGGCTCTTTAGCAAATCCATCACTACCTTCGGCCCTTCGGCTAAAAACAAACCATATTCATCTCTTAATTTTTTGTGCTGTAAACTTTGGATATATTTGGTATGTGTTTTGCTTAACATTGTAGCTTTAAAAATTTTATGCAGGTTTACCCGTTAATTAAATATCGCCTTTTATCTACTTTATTTATCTGCCTGTTTTTCGCATCCTGCACTATTCCTAAAAAATATCAAAAAGACAAACCCTTTATCACTAAAAATAATATCGAAGTTAAGGGGGGAAATTTTACCAAAGAAGAAAGGGCCACCTTAAAACAAAGACTCAATGCGCAACTTGACGATAGCTCTAAAATTAGAATAGTAGATAAACTGTTTATTTTACATTACATCATGAGCCCTGCAGCTTATGATAGCAGTGCAACTTCAAAATCGGCCCGTAATATGGAGACTTCCATGCTGCACCTGGGTTATTATAAAGCCAAAGCAAGCTTTAGTGCAGATACCATTAATAGTGGCAATCAGCAAAGGGTGCATGTGAACTATGTTATTGAAGTAAATAAACCTACCCTTATTGATACCTTCTCTTACATATTACGCAGGCCCGACCTGCAAAAACTGGCGATAGAAAATATTGACAAAACCCTGATTAAAAAAGGAGAACCGGTAACCAAAGCGGCTGTATTGGGCGAATTAAACAGGCTTGTAGATTTATACAGAAACAATGGCTATTATAAATTTACCGCCGAAGAAGTAGTAATGAGGGGCGATACCACAGTAGCAGCATTAACAACAATTACCGATGATATTTTTGAGCAATTACGTTTACTGGCCGAGGCACAAAAAGCCAGAGAATTGCCCACAATTAAACTGGCCGTAGTTTTAAAAATGCCAAAAGATAGCAGCAGGCTAAAACCTTACTATATCAACAATATTTATTTTTTTCCTGATTATATTGCCGGAGACAGTATTGGCGACCCTGGCCTGAATGTAAGATATCTGACCAATGCAAGGCGTGTAAAAAAATATTGCGATACCTGTAAAATTGATACAAATTTTATCATGCTGTATCATAAAGACCGTTTCAGGCCAAGATTACTTACCAGGAATTTATATTTGCGCAAAGGAAGTTTATACAGCCAGGATAATTTTTACAAATCGCTTAACAGCTATGCCCGGGCCGGCGTTTGGCAAAACACCAATATCCAGGTGCAGGAAGTAAAAAGTAAAGATAGTCTGCATAAAATTGACCTACTGGTGCAACTAACACCCGGCAAGCAATATGGTTACGAAGCTGCCGTTGAAGCCAGCTACTCTGCATCCAGCAATACAAACAGCGTTACTGCCGCCAATGCAGGCAACCTGTTAGGCCTCTCTGGTAATGTTTCTTTTTTAAACAGAAACCTGAATCGAGAAGGAATAAAAATGACCAATTCGCTGTTGGCAGGTATTGAATTAAATTTCAGGCCCGACAGCGCCAACAAAAAAAATCTGATAAACTCAAACGAAGTAAGCTTTACCAATAATATTACTTTTCCCAGGCTGATATTTCCTTTTGTAAAACTAAATTCAGAGAAAAGCTTTACTTCAACCGAATCGTTTATTACAACAAAGTTTTCATACATAAACCGCATTAATTTATTTAACCTGCAGTCTTTTAATTTAGGCTTAGGTTATTCCGGTAGCACAAAAAAGAACAGAACGTGGACTTTAAAACTTTTGAATTTTGAATTTGCCAAACTTTATAATGAAACAGATAGTTTTAAAAAGACACTGGCCGATAATCCATTTTTAAGATACTCTTTCAATACTGCATTGGTGGCGGGTGAAAGTATTGGTTACCGGGTTACAAAAATAAACAGCAAACATCCTAACAGGCAGCACAGTTTAAAAGTAAATATTGAAGAATCTGGTTTATTATGGGGAAGGCTGGGCCTTTTTAAGCAATATTTGAAACAATATGTAAAAACTGATGCAGAATATATTTATGCTACCAACAGGCCTAAATCGGCATTTGTTTTCCGGGTATTTGGTGGTATAGGCATCGCCTCAAAAAAAGATACTACACTACCGTTTTTTAAACAATATTTTGGCGGCGGAGCCAATAGCATGCGTGGCTGGCCTGTACGTGGCATCGGGCGTGGATCGCAACCACTTGCACCATACGGCTCCAATAGTTTTAACGACCGTACCGGCGATATACAACTGGAAACAAATATTGAATACCGCTACAACATTGCCCAGATAATTCCTAACTCGCTGGTATTAAAAGGTGCTTTGTTTGTTGATATGGGTAATGTATGGAATTTTAGAAATTCTAAACCAGGTGGTGGCACCGACAATAGCCAGTTTATGTTTAAAAATATTTACAAACAACTGGGAGTATCGGCTGGTACAGGTTTCAGGCTGGATTTTAATTATTTTATATTACGTTTCGATCTGGGTTTTCGGTTTAAAAAACCAGATGTAAGTAAAAATGATGGATGGCAGATACCTGATATAAACTTCAATAATTTATTCAGGCGTGGTGTACAAATACCCGATCCAGCAAACCCGGGTGCAACAAAAAATGATAACCGGTACAAAAAATGGCGTTACGAAAATTATAACTTAACGATTGGGATAAGTTATCCTTTTTAACAAGTTAATCTGTTAGTTAGTTAATTGAACAATCCGCAGGAAGAATAATACAGAAGTTGAATTTTAAAATTATTTACGGATTAACGTGTGAACAGATTAACCAATTAACGATTGCTCAAAGGTTTCCATTTCCAAAGCATTTTCATTTTCAAATTCACCAATACGAGTACGGCATAAACTGCTTAAGTAGCCACCACAGCCCAATGCAGCGCCATAATCATTTGCCAGGCTGCGGATGTATGTGCCAGTGCCGCAGATTACTTTAAAATATACCAGCGGCAATTCAACAGCAGTAATTTCAAAAGATTTTATATGAATGCTGCGGGGTTTAAGTTCTACTTCTTCTCCCCTTCTTGCAAGTTCGTACAAAGCAACGCCATCTTTTTTTATGGCCGAGAAAATGGGTGGTAATTGTTGAATATCTCCAACGAATTGTTCAGTGGCGTTTTGAAGCATTTCCTTTGTAACAAACGAAAAATCTTTTTGCTTTTCCGGTAAACTTTCCAGGTCGTAGGTTGGCGTAACAGCACCTAACGTAATGCTGCCGGTATATTCTTTTTCCTGCGCCATGTACTCATTTATTTTTTTGGTAAACTTACCGGTACACACAATAAGTAAACCGGTTGCCAGCGGATCAAGCGTACCAGCATGGCCAATTTTTTTTATCTGGATAAGACTACGCAGTTTACGCACTACATCAAAAGAGGTCCAGTGTAGTGGTTTGTTTATTAAAATTACTTTCCCATCGGCATAAGGTTGCTGAATGGCAGGGTCAATAGGTATTCTTTCCTTACGCTCTTTTTTAACCGGCTCTGCACCGGCTTCTATCAGTTTGTTGGTATATCTTTCTCTGTATGTTGCTTTACGTGCCAATGGATTGTTTAATTTATGCAAACGTAAATTATTAATTGGATGGGGCAAGGGAGAATTTGAATGAAATTTTATGCAAGGTGATTTTGATGCACTTCAAATTATGAAAGCAGTATTAATTCAGGATTATTAATGTGCAGACAGGTTTGATTTTTATAAAATTACCAGGCTAAGATAATAGCCCAATGGAGCTTTACCGTACAAGCGTGCGACGCCACTGAAGTTGAACAGCATTCCAAATGCCGGGCGCAAAAAAATTATTTTTGCGAAAGCAAAAAATAATTCTCCGGAAATCTATATCGCCTGCCTTGCCTTTAACTCCAGATATTTATTAACAGCATTGATGGTAAGTTTTTCCGGTGCAGTTAAGATGGAAAGGATGCCATGCTTTTTAAGTTCCTTTACGATGAGGCGTTTTTCGAATTCAAATTTTTCGGCAATGGTTTTAATATAAACTTCTTCTACATTTTGTGCATCTAAGTGAGATAGGGAATGTAGTTCTGTATTTTCAAAAAATACCACCATCAGCAAATGATGTTTTGCAATGGAACGCAGGTAATTCAGTTGGCGGTTAAGGCCGGATAAAGATTCAAAATTGGTGTACAAAACAATCAGGCTGCGGTGCTTGATGCGGCTGCGTAGTTGCATGTACAGCATTTCGTAATCGCTTTCTAAAAAAGCAGTTTCCTGGTTGTACAAAAGCTGCAGAATACTTTCACGCTGTATGGGCTTGCGGTCGGCAGCAAGTAGCGAGCCCATTTTATTTGCAAAAGTCATTACGCCTACCCTATCCTGCTTTTGCAGACAAACGCCTGCTAAAACCAGCGTACTATTAATGGCATAGTCCAGCAAGGTTAGTCCGCCAAAAGGCATTTTCATCAGGCGGCCTTTATCAATAATGCAATACACCTGCTGGCTTTTTTCA
>JANMBZ010000206.1:0-27987 GCA_031360765.1 Chitinophagaceae bacterium | reverse complement strand
TTTTTCAAATTGCTCATTAATTTCTTTTGTGGTAAGATTTGCATCAAAACCTGTTGCAGATAGGCGTAACCTTACCATACCGTAGTTTGGCAGGTAAGCCAGTTTGATATGTTTGGGAAGCGCTTCTTCAAAATCCTGTATAAGCTCTGCTAAAAAACTTTCGCCAACACCTGCCGTTAATAATGTTTTATGAATGATAGATGGAAATTTAAATTGCTTTTGCAGCATCGGTATCACATCATCGGTCATCAGGCCCTTCATTTCGTGCGGTACGCCAGGGAGACTAGCAAAAACTTTTTCGTTTTTGCTAAACCACATGCCGGGAGCCGTACCTCTCTTATTTAACAGCACAGTGCAAACATCCGGCACTTCGGCCTGCTTTAAATTGCGATCAATTATTGGGCGGTTAAGTTTTGTAAAAATATTAAGCACATTTTGTAAGGCTCCCTCATCAACAACCAACTTGCCGCCAAAATATTTGCATAATAAAGGTTTGGTAATATCATCGGCTGTTGGGCCAAGGCCGCCGGTTATTAAAATAATATCGGCGTGTTTTTGTTCTTCATCCAGTGCGTTCCAGATTTCATCCCACACATCTGCTACTGCCACACGGCGTGCCACACGAATGCCGGCTTTATTAAGTTCCTGCGCCATCCAGGCGCTGTTGGTGTCTATAACCTGACCAATTAAAAGTTCGTCGCCGATGGTGATGATGGAAGCCTGTATCATGTATAGTTTTAAAAAGATTAATTTTAATGCAAGATAAGAAACAGATGAAAACATATTTTTTGATTTTTGGTTTACTGATCAGTAATTTTTCTTATGCACAAAAAGATGCAGAACGCATTGCAGGGGCATTTAAAAATCTCGAAGCTGATAGCCAATTCAAACATGCTTCGATGAGCCTGTATTTAATTGAAAGCAAAACTGGCAAAGTAATATTTGACAAGAATTCCCAGCTAGGTTTGGCCCCTGCCAGTTGTTTAAAAGTGGTTACAAGTGCTGTTGCGTTTGAATTGCTGGGGAAAGATTACCGGTATAAGACCTATATAGGAACAGATCCGCAGGGGGATAATAATTTTGATGCAGGTTCTTTGTTTGTTATAGGTCAAGGTGATCCAACATTGGGAAGCTGGCGTTGGAAAAATACAATTGATACAAACATATTTTCTAAGATTACTATAATTCTGAAAAAAAATAAATTGATCCGCTTTGAAAGAAATCTCTATGTAGATGATCTTTATTATGGGTTTTTACCAATGCCTGAAGGATGGATATGGCAGGACATGGGTAATTATTACGGTGCACCCTGCTATGGATTTAACTGGCACGAAAATCAATACGATCTGTACTTAAAGCCAGGTGAAAAAGAAGGCTGGCAAACATCTGTTGAGTCAATAAATCCCAGAATGGCAGATGTCAATTTAAGAAACAACATAACAACCGGGGCAAAAGGAAGCGGGGATAATTCAATTATTTATTCTTCACCATTCTCTAATCTCATACTTGCAAAAGGTACCATTCCATTGCAGAATGGTAGTTTTAAAATAAGTGGAAGCATGGTAAATCCTTCAAAAATATTTAAAGATGACCTGGTTGAATATTTAACAAAAAGTGGTATCGCTATTCAATCTGAAAGTTATGCTTACACAGAAAATGTGCTTCTAAATAATTCTGTTTATAAAGCTACACGTTTTGTTGATTCTTTGATTTCACCTCCACTTGATAGTATTAATTATTGGTTTTTGCAAAAGAGTATCAATTTATATGGGGAGGCTTTTTTAAAGTCGATAGCAAAAAAATATTATCCATTGATTAATGTGGATAATATTTATGATTCAGCCATAAACATCATCAAAAATTTCTGGAGTAAAAACGGCATAGAAAAATCTGCCTTACACATTATTGATGGCAGCGGCCTGTCACCGGCAAATCGTGTTACAACAAATGCGTTGGTAACAGTAATGCAATTTGCAAAAAAGCAAAGCTGGTATTCATCTTTTTACAATGCGCTGCCAGAGCAGAACGGTATTAAAATGAAATCAGGTTATATTGGTGGTGTAAGAAGCTATACCGGTTATATAAAAAGTAAATCTGGCACTGAGTATTCTTTCTCATTCATCATAAATAACTACGATGGCAGCCCAGGATCAGTACGTGAAAAAATGTGGAAACTGCTTGATATTTTAAAGTAACTTTCGCCCTTAACCAAAACTAATAAAACATGAGTGAGCAAAATTTTAAAAACCATAGCAGGTTTGTTCCCCTTTATCATTATGTAACTTCAACCCTGGTAGTGGCTTTACTTATCGGTTCCAGCTTCGGCTTATTTCATGCATGCAGAGATTGCAGTAATGGCCCCGGTTTACACAATGCCATGTTATTTTTTACAGCAAGTCTTGCATTGTTATTTGCATGGTTTTTTGCACGTTCGTTTGCATTAAAGGCGCAGGACAGGGCCATACGTGCCGAAGAAAACCTCCGCCATTTTATAGCAACCGGCAAAACATTAGATAGCCGTTTACGAATGGGGCAAATAGTGGCCCTGCGCTTTGCAGGCGATGATGAATTTGTTGCTTTGGCAAAACAGGCCGCTGATGAAAAGCTGACTAGCAAACAGATTAAGATGGCAATTAAGAACTGGAGGGCGGATTATAACAGGGTGTAAATAATGGATAATGGGTTAATGGATAATTGATAATTTTTTAAAGCCAGAAGTTTCTGAACATATGGCAGACAGCATTGAATTTGAGGAATTATCAATTATCCATTTTTAAATTATCCATTAATAAAGTATCCCGAAAGTTTCTCTTTCAACACCTCCGGCATATCACAACGCTTCATGGTTTTAGCATCTACAAAAAATAAAGTAACTGCACCGGTATTCAGCAATTCATCATGCTGGTTAAAGATTTCTGCATCAAAAACAATTTTAAAGTGCGTTGGCATTTCTTTTAAAGTAGTTTTTACGGTAATTAGGTCATCATACTTTGCAGGGCGTAAAAAACGGCTGTGTATTTCAACTACAGGCATGATGATGCCTAAAGCTTCAATCTCTTTATATGTATAACCAATCTGCCGGATGGCTTCAGTTCGCCCAATTTCGTAAAACTGTGCATAGTGGCCATAATACACCACACCCATTTGGTCGGTGAGTGCGTAATGAATGCGTATTTGTGTTTCGGTTATAAACATTTTTAATTGATAATGGGTTAATTGATAATGGATAATTTTTTCAATGTACCAATTCTGAAATAGTAGCAGAGAACTGTTAGTTTTATAAATTATCCATTTAAAAATTATCCATTGCTACTTTCCAATCATACTATCAACACTAACCCTGCCCGGGCCAACCAACAATAAAACAAGGTAACCACTCAGATATACGGCAGCGATTTCAGCATCGCCAAATATATTTCCATTATTAAGTTTAAAAATAATTACAAGGGTAACAATAATCAATGGGATTGCAGCAAATCTTGTAAATAATCCCAGGATTAAAAATATAGAACAGAAGAATTCGGCAAACACAACCAATGCAAGCGAAGTAGTGCTGCCCAGTCCCATAAAATTCATAAACTTATGTTGCATCTCACCAAAGCCAGTTAGTTTTTGATAGCCGTGCGCCATCATTAAAATGCCCAGTCCCAGGCGCAATAAAAGCATGGCTGTATTAAAAGCCCCAGCTGAATACTTTGTTGATAATAATTTTTTCATTGGTGTTTTTTAAAGGTTTTAATTTTTAAATAACTGTTATAAAATGATGTAACAAAATTGTTTTATCATTTTATTAACAGCATTGTAAAAATACATTCGTTTTGTTTACATCAATTATACACTTATTAACAATCATTTGGAATGATGTTTGTAAAGAAACAGTAATCAGATAATTTTGCATTCAGCATAAAATGACCCAAACAACCAACATGATAAAACAACAAATAATTTTTTTGCTTTTTGCTGCTATATTTTCTGCTGCAGCTCATGCCCAGCCCACACATGCAATAACCGACTCCGAAAAAAAATTTAAAGATGCAAAAGAACTCTTTGTAAAAGAACAGTTCGCATTGGCTTACCCATTGTTTGCAGCGTTAATGGCTGATAATCCGGATAACAGGGTTAGTGATAATACTTACCTGAATGATGATGTAAATTACTATTATATTGTTTGCGAATTAAAATTACAACAGCCGGTTGCTGAGCAGGAAGCCCGCCATTACATAAGTGTAGTAAGCAACGAACCACGCCGCCAGTTGCTGAGTTATCACCTGGCTAAATTCTATTTTATAAAAGATGATTTTAATAATGCTATTAATTATTACGAAAGAGCCGGACTGGAAAACCTGGGTAACGATGAAATAGCAGATGTGAAATTTGAAAAAGCATATTGTTATTTCAACCTTAAACAATTTGCAGAAGCCAAACCATTGTTTAATGAGATACAGCAGATGCCGGAAAGCAAATATTTTATACCGGCCAATTATTATTATGGTTTTATAAGCTACAACGATCGCAATTATAACGAAGCATTAAAAGCATTTAAGCTGGTAGAAACTCAGGAAGAATACAAAGGTGTAGTGCCTTATTACATTGCGGAGATATATTATTTTCAGGGTAAAAAAGATGAAGCATTGCGCTATGGTGAAAGTGTGCTTAGCAGACCGGGGATGTTGTTTTATCAAAAAGAAATGAACCTGCTGATGGGGCAGTTGTATTTTGAAAAGAAAAATTATCAGAAAGCATTACCGCTTTTAGAAGCATATGTTAACAGCAGCGATAAGGTTACTAAAGAAATAATGTATGAACTGAGTTACTGTTATTACGATGCCAATAAATTAGACAAAGCCATTGAAGGATTTAAACAACTGAGTACCGAAAAAGATTCGATGGGGCAAAACAGTATGTACCTGCTGGGCGATTGTTACCTGCGTACCAACCAGAAAGCCAATGCCCGTAACGCTTTTCAGTACAGTGCTTACAACAGCTCTAACAAATTGCAGCAACAGGTTTCCCGCTTTAATTATGCAAAACTTTCTTACGAACTGGGCTTTCAGGATATTGCTTTAAATGAAATGAAAAAATACCTGAATGATTATCCCAACAGCGATTATGATACGGAGGCAAAAGAAATTCTGGTAAGTCTGCTTGCAAACACAAATAATTTTGCCGACGCATTGCAACTGTACGAATCGTTTGATAAGCCAACAGCATCCATGCAAAAAGTGTATCCACGTATTTTATATGGAAGAGCAGTTGAGTTAATTAATGATCAGCAAATAAAAAGGGCAGATGAATTGCTTACTAAAGTGCTTGCACTGCCAAACTCTGCAGTAACACCTTACGCCGATTTCTGGAAGGGCGAAATCGCATACCGCAACAACGAATATGATCTTGCCATCAGATACCTAAGCATATACATGCAGGCCAATGTGCCGGCACAAGGCGAAGCAAATAAAAACACAGCAAATTATGATTTGGGGTATAGCTGGTTGCAAAAAGAAAATTACGCCAAGGCACTTGGATATTTTGAACAGATCACAACCTCAGTTAGCGTAACATCAACGCCCATGGAGCAGGATGCTTATGTACGCAGTGCCGATTGTTATTTTATGAAATCTGATTTTACAAAAGCAAACAGCATGTATGATAATGTGATAAACAATGCTTTGCTGCAAAGTGATTATGCCATGTTTCAAATAGCAATGATTGCAGGCGTAAAAAGTTCGGCCAATAAAATCAGTACACTAAATACTTTACTAAAGCAATATCCAAAAAGTAATCTGGTGCCTGATGTGAATATGGAAATAGCGCAAACTTATATTGCTGATGAAAAATTTTTATCAGCAGTTCCTTTTCTGGAAAACATACTGAACAATGCTGATGCGGGTGGATTAAAACCAAGGGCTTACTTAAAACTGGGATTGGTTTATTATAATGTTGATAAGTATGACGAAGCATTAGCTAAGTATCAAACGCTGATTGATAAATACCCGCAATCTTCAGAGGCAGATGAGGCAACTGATATTATGAAGAATATTTACATAGAGCAAGGCAAGCCCAATGAGTATTTAGAGATGATGCGCCGTAGCGGAAAAACAGTTTCAGTGAGTGAGGCAGATTCTTTAACCTACACAGCCGCTGCATTAAAATACAATGCCAACGATTGTAATGCAGCCATTGCCGGGTTTAAAAATTATATTGAAAAATTCCCGAACGGTGCCAGTATTTTAGAAGCCAATTATTTTAGTGCTGAGTGTTATAATGCTGCGAAGGATTTCCAGAATGCATTGGTAGGGTATGACTATGTTAACAGTAAAGGCCTTAATCGTTATTTTGAAAAAGCAACCCTGGAAGCAGCCCGTATCAGCTACTTTGAACTGAAAGATTACATAAAGGCAAAAAAATATTTTGAGTCATTAACTGTCGGTTCTGTTAACCAGGATAATCAGCTAGAAGCCTTGCGTGGACTGGTTCGTTGCTATTATCAATTAAAAGATTATGCACAGGCAAATGATGCAGCAAAAAATCTGCTTACAAAAAAAGGTATCAGCACCGATGATAAATCCATTGCATTTTTGGTATTGGGAAAATCGCAGCAAATAAATAATAATTGTGCGGCTGCCATTACTTCTTTTAAATCCTGTGCAGCAATAAACAAAGCGGCGTGGGGTGCTGAGGCACGTTACGAAATTGCTGCCTGCCAGTTTAGTTCAGGCAACTTTACAACCGCCGAAAAATCGGCACTGGCTGTAATCAAAGAAACCGGTAGCTATGATAACTGGGTAACAAAAAGTTATATTTTATTGGGAGATATTTTTATGCAGCAGAAAGATTACTTCAACGCTAAAGCAACGTATGAAAGTGTAGCAAAAAATGCTGCCATCCCTGAGTTAAAAGCTGAAGCACAACAAAAATTAGACAAAGCAATTGCGGAAGAAAAATTGGCCAGTAAAGTAGGGGAGTAGGAATATGCCTCTTGGCGTGTTCTTTGGAATTCGCAAAAGGCGAATTCCTTTCGAAACAAATAAAACAACCATGCAAAAAACAACAAAAAAATATTCAATGATCAACGCTCAATTTTCAATATCCAAAAACAGGAAAAGCAGTTTGCCACTTGCCATTTGCATATTGCTTATTGCCAATTGTTTATTACCAATTGCAGCCAGTGCCCAAAAAGATACTATCAAAAAAAAATCTACCATTGATATTAACTCGGTGTATAAACCGGTTTTACGCAATGCAGTAAAAATAAATTTTTCGGCATCGCATTTAAATGCTGATACAACCACGCCGAATTTAACTTACAGTATTCCGGCGCAAAATTTATTTTATTCTTATCAGCCAATTTCTTTAAAGCCGCTGGCTTTGCAGCAGGATACAAATCTATACCTTGGATTAAGAAATTTTGTAAAAGTTGGTTACGGTAATTTTTCAACGCCGTATGTAAGTGCAGGTTTTAGTTTTGGCGATGGCAAAAAGTTTTTAGCCAATGTATATGCAGATTATATTTCTTCTAAAGGCAAAATGCTTTACCAGGATTATTCTAAACTGCACCTGAAAGCCGCTGGCAGCCTGTTTTTACCGGCTAATGAAGTGTATGCTGGGGTTGATGTAAAGATGGATGAGCAGTTCTTGTATGGATATGATACCGCTTTGTATAAATACAGCAAAAAAGATGTGCGTCAGCAGTTTCAGGATGTTTCTGCAAAAATCGGTATCCGCAACACAAAAGTAGGTGAGTATGGGATCAGTTATAACCCGAGTGTACAGTTTAGCAATTTTACCAACGTAAATAAACTCACTGAAACTTCTTTTATTTTAAACGTACCCATTAAAAAACAATTTGGCGAAGCCTTTGCTTTTAAGGTAGAAGGTAAAGCAGACGTTACTTCTTACACCACAAAAAATATTCTCCCCAATAATTTCAAAATCAATAACAATGTTTTCCAGGTCTCTCCTTCGCTGGTTTTTTCTACACCACGTGTAAGTATCAATGGAGGTATAACACCAACCTGGGATAACGGAAAATTTGTATGGCTGCCAAATGTATATGCCGAAGCATTTATTGCTGAAAATGTTTTTGCCTTTCAGGCAGGATGGGTTGGGCGTGTTACAAAAAATACTTATCGCAATTTGTCGGAAATGAATCCATATTTAGCAGCTTTTACGTCTCAACTCAACACCAAAGAAATTGAATACTATGGAGGCATAAAAGGTACGCTGGGCAAGCATTTTAACTTTAATGCAAAAGCGGGTTATATCACTTACACCAATCTTCCCTTCTTAATTAATGATACTGCAACCGATGGCAAAGCTTTTGTAATAAGCAACGAAACCAGGGTACGTGATTTAAAAATACATGGCGATGTAAGTTATGTAAGCAAAGAAAAATTTACGGTAAGTGCCGGTATAACTTACAACGGATATGTGGGCATGCAGCGCAATGCAAAAGCATGGAATACCATTCCGCTTGAGTTTACAAGTTCCCTGCGCTGGTGGGCGTTTAAGCAGGTATTGCTTAAGGCCGATTTTTATGCGTTCAGCGGCAGCTATTATCTTGCTAAAGGAAATACAGCAAAAGCTTTTAAACCAGGCTCCGATTTAAGTGCTGGTATAGAATTCAAGGTAAATAAAACATTCAGCGCCTGGTTTGATGCAAATAATATTTTAAATAATAAGTATGAGCGCTGGCACAATTATCCCGTGTATGGTTTGAATTTGATGGGAGGAGTGCGGGTTAATTTTTAAGGCCCTCACCCTAATTAGTTACGCTCGTTCTTTTGCAAGGAAATCCAAAGGATAGGGATCTCGAAGTTGGGAGTTCATAGAAAATCGATCTTCCTTTATATCTTCGAAATTTCCTCACCCTCCGGGGGAGATAGAGGGGGCTTTTTTGTATATCTTTGTAGCCATGCAAAAACAAATCGCTTCTTACTTTTTTCAACATAAAATCTGTCCATTACCTGGCCTGGGTACTTTGTCCATTGTAAATACGGCCGCTGAGAGTGACTTTACGAGTAAAACATTTGCTCCACCAAAAGCTGCTGTTTGTTTTGAGCAAAAAGAAACAGATGCCGCAGGTTTATTGAATTATTTATCTGCAACAACCGGTGCCGATAAATATGAAGCAGCCGAAGCGCTTAGTCATTTTTGCGATAGCCTTAAACAGCAAATGACCGATCAGCGGGATGCCCTGTTAAATAATATTGGAAGTTTTTTTGTAGATGCCTCCGGCAATATCAATTTTAAAGAAGAAGGATTACCAACTGCATTTATGCAATCAGTGTTTGCAGAAAGAGTAATTCATCCCGATTCCGAGCATCATATTTTGGTGGGCGATAAGGAAAGCACCAATACAAAAATGACAGAATTTCTTGCCCCCAAATCAATGGTAAAAAGCCACTGGTGGATATGGGCCATTGTATTGGGAGTAATTGGTATAGCAGCAATAATATTTTATTTCACTGCATTTAATGGCACAGCATCATTTGGCAACGCTGTAAATTATATCTATTCATGATCCACTATTCCGGTTGCCCCATTTGCAATAGTAATAATATACAGCAACAACTTTCGGCAAAAGATTTTACAGTATCTCAAAAAATATTTGATATCTGGCATTGTACTGCCTGCACAGCAAGGTTTACACAGGATGTACCTGCACAGGATGCTATTGGCGCTTACTATGCTTCTGAGAATTATATTTCGCATAGCGATACAAAAAAAGGGATTATCAACAGTTTGTATCATCTAGTTCGTAAAAGAACATTGGGTGTAAAAAGAAGATTGGTAATTAATGAAGCCGGGATGGTAAAAGGTAATATTTTAGATATCGGCTGTGGTACCGGCGCTTTTTTACAAACCATGCAACAGGGTGATTGGAATATTACCGGCCTTGAACCGGATGCCGTTGCAAGAACAAAAGCTGCCGAATTGTACAATATTCATCCGCAGGAATCCGGTAAATTATTTGAACTGCCTGCAGCTTCTTTTAACGCTATTACCATGTGGCATGTGCTGGAGCATGTACATGAGTTGCATGCTTACATAAAGCACATAGCTAATTTACTTGCAGCCAACGGAAAATTATTTGTTGCCGTTCCCAACTATACTTCTAAGGATGCAGATATTTATAAGGAACATTGGGCTGCTTACGATGTGCCAAGACACCTGTATCATTTTTCGCCGCAAAGTATAGAAACATTATTATCGCAACACGGCTTAAAACTCGCTGCAGTAAAACCAATGTGGTTCGATAGCTTTTATGTGAGCATGCTGAGTGAGCAATATAAAAATGGTAAAGGAAATATCATTAAAGCGTTTCTCAATGGCTTTATATCCAATTTAAAAGCATGGGGAAATATTAGGAAATGCAGTTCGGTGATTTACATCATTATAAGAAAATGAATAAAATAACTTCTTATAATAATTCTATCAAACTCATACTGACATTTTTTATTTTATTTCTTGTTAACCTTGGTTGCTCCAATCAAAAAAGGGAAAATGCAGAAAAAGAGATTCTAATATCAAAAGAAGAAAAAACAGAAAAAGTATTTTCACTTTTATCCGGCTTTCCTGAAATAAAAGATACAGCCGCTTTCATTACAAATCTTAGAAACACTTTTAATCTCTATGTTCATGATAATCCGGTATCTGAACAGATAAAGAAGGTAAGTTTTTATAAAAAAATAAAGCTTTATGGTTCTGATAAGTTTTTTTATTTTATTGAATATGATTATGGTGTAGGTTCAATGGCCTCATGCCCATGGAAGTATCAACTGTTACTTACAGAAACAGGCGAGCTTGTAAAAACATTATCTGCACAGCGCTTTGAATTTCTTAAAATTTTTCCAGGGCAGAATCCTTTTTTGCTTACCCTTACTGCAACTGCAAAAGGAAATGGAGGGCATGAAGTTTATAAAATTTCATTAGATACTTTAGAGAATATTTATGAAGGTTATTATGATTATGCAATACAGACTTATGATGCACATCACGACAATGCAGTGTTTAAACCTACTGAATTAAAAGTTTTTTTTGTTGATGAAAATAAAGATAAGTTTAATGATATTGTATTCAGTGGGAAGATTATATTGATTCAGGGCAGAACAAAAAGTGGCACTTGGTACGATAATGAAGTAAGAAATGGCAAAACCACATCTTACTCTATTAACAACCCTTTTAAAATTGCAGCAATTAAATTTATATTTTTATACGATAAAAAAAGCGGGCATTTTAGAGCCAAAGAAGATTATGAAAAAAAATATAAAGATTTTTATTACTAATTAAACTTCAACTCAAACATCTTTGGCCAGCGCTTTCCCGTTACAAGGAATTTTTTTGTAGCAGAATCGTAGGCGATGCCGTTTAAAACTTCATCTTCCGGCTTGGGTATATAATTGGGTGCAAATTTTTGAATAACTCCTTTCATATCTATCTGACCCACTACAAATCCACTTGCAGGATCAATTTTAATAATTCTGTCTGTCTCGTAAATATTTGCAAAAACAAAACCATCAACATACTCCAGTTCGTTAAGATAATAAACCGGACTTCCGTTTTCTGTTACACTGATGGTACTTTTTAATTTAAAATCATCTGCATTTACAAAATATAATTTAGCGGTTCCATCACTGATGATAAGATCAGTGCCATTATTTGTAAGGCCCCAGCCATCATACGGCCAATTAAAGGTTTTGATGGGTTTATTAATATTAGCAACATCATACACATATACAACATGGCTTTGCCAGGTAAGCTGGTAAATTTTATTTTTAAAAATGGTAATGCCTTCACCAAAAATAGAGTCGGTACCAATCATGTGTTTTTGCTCAACCTTGCCTGTTTTATAATCTGTAATGCGTAAAGATGAATTTTTGTAGTCTCCGGTGCCTTCATATAATTTTCCATTGTGAAACTCCAGGCCTTGTGTATAGGCACTGTTATCATGTGGATATTCAGCCGCAATGCTGTACGAAATTAGCGGTGTAGGTTTAGGCCTGATACTGTCATCTACTGCAGGTTCATCTTTACCATTTCCATTACAGGCTGCCAATATTATCAATGCAGCAATTGCTGAATATTTTTTCATCTTTTTTTTTAAAAAATATGAACAAAAATAGGGAACTGTTTTGTTGTAACAATTCCCTTATCATAAAAGAATGCAAATATTTAGTTAAGTATGTAAAGAGTTTACTGTTTTCCTGTATTGAATATTTCTTTCTTTCAGATAGTTTATTATAAAATTAAAGCAGGCTTCATCTTTACCAACCAGTTCAGGCGGAAAAACCCCCTTCTCAGTAAACAGCTTTTCAATAAGCATATTCAACGCTGCTGTACATGTATAACCCGTTGTGCGACTCATTGATGATGTTTGCGTTGTTGCATCATACTCATCATACAAATCGTAACAGATCGTTTTTTCAGTATCGCTTATTTTTATCTGCATTAATGTAAACTCCGCTTCGGTTGCTCCAAGTTTCCACTGATCAAATAAAAGCGAAGATGTAAATTCCATCGGAGAAATTGGCTGCCCTTTAAAATTAACCGGCGTTGTACTTAAGAATCCAGCTTTAATCAATCCTTGCATCAAATCAATATGGCCGGGATAACGCAATGTTTTTTCTTTCATGTTGGGTATGTGGCCCATGGTAAATAAAATAGAACGCAACCCATCGGTGTTAAAACTTTCCAGCGTTCCCACATTTTCAAAATCAATCAGTTCGGCATCGCTCAATGCAGGCCTGGTAACAATATGGCTGTTCTCAACATAACGTGCCGGCCTGGTATATTCTTCCAGCACATCAATAGGAGAGAAGGGCGCTTTGTATTCAAAAGGCAAAACTCTTTTCTTTGGCAAACCGCCAACCATACATTCAAAATCGGTTATTTTCATCCGCTCATTATGGTAACCCAAAATTAAATTACTCATGCCCGGTGCTACGCCGCAATCAACAATGGCCGTAACGTTTTTTTCTTTTGCAAGCGCATCCAGTTCCAAAGCATTTTCTGGAAAGAAAGAAATATCAACCACATTTTTTTGTGCATTAATGATTGCTTCTAAAGTTTTATATCCCATAAAACCCGGCACAGCGCAAATCACAAAATCAAAACCGGTAAGCATTGTATTGTAATTGCTATAATCACTTAAATCTGCCTTAACAGTTTTTATTGCATTGTTTTTTTGAGTAAGCAGTTGCAGTGCAGCATCGCTTACATCAAAAGAAGTTACGTTGTATTTTGCGGCCAGGTCAATGGCCATTGCACGGCCTACCATGCCGGCACCTAATATTGCTATTTGCATAAAATGAAATTTGTTTTCGCCCAGGGGCGAAGATTATGTATTTGATTTTTGTTACCAGCATTTGTTTTTTACGGGGCGACAGTGGCGACGCTCCATTCAACTGTGGTAATTTCTATCGTCTTTTATCAAAACGATTTTGAGATGCTTCGATTCTCCGCATCACAGTGCGAAGTCCCATTCATCATAATGGAAATATAGGCTGAGAGCCTGTAGAAATGTGCGTATGTAATTGACTGTATCAATCGTGGTTTTTTTAAGTAGCCAGAAGTACAGGCCACTTTTTTGCTTTTTACTTTTGCATTTTTACTTCTTTCCCTTTTTACTCACAAACTTCATTTCTGCAATTAAATTTTTCGCCTCTGCATATTTGTCAACAATAAACAAAACGTAGCGGATATCAACCATAATATTTCGGCAAATAGAGGCATCGTAATTTATATCACTCATCGTTCCTTCCCAAACACGGTCAAAGTTTAAGCCTACTAAATTACCATCTGCATTCAATGCCGGACTGCCGGAATTGCCGCCCGTAGTATGGTTGGCGGCAATAAAACAAACCGGCTGGCGGCCATTTGTTCCCCATCTGCCAAAATCTTTTTTGTTATAGAGGTCAATCATTTTTTTAGGTAAATCAAATTCATAATCGCCCGGTACATATTTTTCCATCACACCTTCCATATAGGTTTGCAGATCGTATTTTACGCCATCACGTGGCTGGTAAGTTTTTACATTGCCATACGTTACACGTAAAGTGCTGTTGGCATCTGGATAAAAAGCCTTGGTACTAAAAACATCCATTTGCGCCTGCATATAGTTGCGTTGAAGGCGGTTTATTTCCGATTGAAGATCGTTCAGCCTTGGCGATACATTGCTGGTATAAGTTTTTAAAATATCGTTGTACAATACACTGGCTATATCCGTAAAATTAGTTTCAACCGCATCTCTCATAGTTTTGTCAAGCATTTTTTTTATCTTATCCAAAGATGAAAAAGCTGTCTGACTATAAACTGCTTCAGATAATGCAGTAACTGAATTTCCTTTTTCTGCAAGCATCTTTTTAAAAGCCGGGGAAATGTTTTCGGCCTTCTGATCCTTTACATACAACTCCATCAAAGCTTCAAACAACTTTTGATCAACAGCAGGGCTATATTCTTTAAAAGATTCTTCTAATTTTGTCAATACTTCGGCCTTTCGTTTATTGTAAGCTTCTTCACCTTTTAAAGATGCTGTAACTAACGAATTCATATCGGCTGCAATACCCCATAATTCAACCTTTGGAATGATTTCGTTGTAATAATCACGGGCATAAGCATACGGCTCAATATCGGTGTAAGCCTGTTTTAAATTTTTAAGTAGTTCTATGTATGCCATATTATATTCTGGCCTGCTCAATACTATCTTTTCAAAATTACTTTCGTACTCTTTTCTTTTCGCAACCGCATTTGTTTTATTTAAACCCAACACTTCGCCCTGCCATTTTTTCCAGGCATTTGATATGTTTGCGTATTTAGCAGCATACTGAATTTTTATGCCTTCATCTTTACGCATAAAACCATCTATCACTCCGAGAGCTTTAGTGCGTATGCCAATTTTAGCGGGGTCGCTTACTCTAACTGTTTGCTCAATGGCGCTGCTGTGCAGGTATTCATTGGTGCGGCCCGGGAAACCAAACACCATGGTAAAATCTCCTTCCTTAACACCATCTAAAGAAATATTTAATGAACGTTTTGGTTTGTAAGGCACATTATCTGCAGAGTAACCGGCGGTAGGTTTATTATTTTTATCAGCATAAATGCGGAACATACTAAAATCGCCGGTATGCCTTGGCCACATCCAGTTATCGGTATCCTTACCATAATTACCGATGGATGATGGTGGTGCACCAACCAGGCGAACATCTTTATAAGTTTCGGTAACAAATAAAAAATATTTATTGGCTTCAAAAAACGGACGAATTAAAATATCCTGGTAGCTTTCTTTTTTTGTGGATTCTCTTAATGCAGCTAAATTTTTATCAATGGCACTTTGTCTTTCTTTCTCTGTAAGGTTATTGGTTACACCTGCTAAAACTGCACTGGTAACATCATTAATGCTGATAATAAAAGTTGCAAATAAACCAGGGTTCTGCAATTCCTGATCGTGGTTGTAGGCCCAAAAACCATCCCGGATATAATTGTTTTGTAAAGAAGAATGATTTTGTATGGCATCAAAACCGCAATGATGATTGGTTAACAGCAAACCCTTATCAGATATAAGTTCTGCCGTGCAAAAGCCGCCAAAACTAACGATGGCATCTTTTAAACTTCCTTTGCTGATGCTGTAAATATCAGATGCACTTATCTTCATACCCATCTTCTTCATCTGCTTTTCATTAAGTGTTTGCAGCAACTGCGGAAGCCACATACCTTCCTCGGCAAAGGATTGCATTAAAAATGAAACACAGATAATTAATAAGAGAAGATATTTTTTCATATAGAAAGTTTAATAAGCAAATTTAGGTAAATAAAAATTCAATGTTAATCTTACTATGAAAGAGTAATAAAATCTAAAAATCTGAACCACATAGGCACATAGGAAAAGATGGAAAATACATAGCTTATGAATTAATGAATGTCTTTATGCTCTCTGTTGTTCACACATTTAAGTAAGAAAAAATGAATAACTGATTTTTAACCCTTTATTAGCACCAATGGCTTTATTTTTGTTTAATAAACTCTAAAATCCAATGAAGAAATTAATACTCTTTTTATCTGTAGCAATTATCTCTGTTCAATCTATATCTGCACAAACTATAAAAGGATTGTTTGATAAAGTAACCAAAGGCACCACAAATGTATCTGGCAGCGGCCTTAGCAACGATGACATAATTAATGGTTTAAAAGAAGCCCTGCGTGTAGGAACCGATAGCAGTGCCAAACGCTTAAATAAATTGAATGGATTTTTTGGCGATGCAGCCATCAAAGTTTTAATGCCCGAGGAAGCTAAAAAAGTAGAAACAACACTAAGGAGTTTTGGAATGGGGCCCGTAGTTGATAAAGCAATCCTGAGCATGAACCGTGCTGCTGAAGATGCTGCAAGTGGCGTTGGTACTATTTTTTGGGATGCTATTAAAAAAATGAGCATTACCGATGGTTTAAAAATTTTACGTGGTGGCGATTTTGCTGCAACAGATTATTTAAAATCTATCACCACAAAAGAACTTACCGAAAAATTCAGACCTGTTATTGAAGCATCACTTGTAAAAGTAGATGCTACTAAATATTGGAAAGATATGTTTACTACATACAACCGCTTTTCTGCCAAACAGGTTAATACCGATTTAACCGCCTACGTAACAGAAAGAGCTTTAAGCGGTTTGTTTTTAAAAATAAGTTTAGAGGAACAGAAAATTCGCAAAAATCCGGCTGCACAGGTTACTGATATTTTAAAGAAAGTATTCAGCAATAAATAATCTGAAATTTAATCGCTCTGAAAAATATTTTTAGCATTTCGCTATGTTATCAAATTATTAAGTATAATTGCAAATAAATTGCCACTCCGTAGAAACGGAGTGACTTTTTAACGATTGCTTGCTATATGAAAAATTTATATTCCTTTTGATTGCTGACTGATTCAGCTAACAGGCTTCGAAGGCCTTCTAACGATTGATTGTTCCTTTTTTAACGATTGCCACGTCCGAACGGATAAATCATTTTGAATTCTTTTAAGATGTTCATCCGGGCGGGCTGCTGTATGAACTAACTAACCGTCTTTTGTAAAACAAAGATAAGATGGTTATTTTTGCGGTCATAATCAACTTAGCCTTGATTTTATCATGCTAAAAGCATTTTTACATTCTAAAATCCTTTACAGTAAAGGGTTTTGGTAAACAGCCTTAATGATGGCCAACCGATCTGCCGACATATTGTTTCAACTGATAAAATCGCTTGAGAAGGCAGAAAAAAGGCATTTTAAACTTTACATTAAGCGAAGTTCATCCCGGGAAGATCTTAAAATCATCCAGCTTTTTGATGCTATCGACAAAGGAAAAGATTACGATGAAAAAACAATTCTAAAAAAACTCCCCGGTATTGAAAAGCCGCAGTTTGCCAATTTAAAAGCGCATCTCTATAAAGAATTATTGGCCAGTTTGCGGCTATTAAAAAGTACAGATAGTATTGATCTGCAATTGCACGAACAATTGGATTATGCCCGGATACTTTACAACAAAGGTTTGTATTTGCAGAGTTTAAAAATACTGGAACGGGTTAAGGATATGGCCAAAAGCTATCATCAGGAAAGTTTTTTAATACAGGTTATATCTCTGGAGAAAAAAATAGAAACATTACATATTACCCGCAGTGGCGATGGGGCTGCAGACCGGTTAACGGAAGAAGCGAACGCAGTAAACCAGCAACGTAATGAAATTACTGCACTGTCAAATCTTGCTTTGCAATTGTACCAGTGGTATGTTAAACATGGCCATGCAAGAAATATAAAAGACGAGGCAGGCGTAAGACAATTTTTTAAACAAAACCTGCAGCTTGATACTAAAAATTTAAAAGGATTTTATCAGCTATTATATCTTTACCAGAGTTATTGCTGGTATGCTTTTATACGCCAGGATTTTTTGATGTATTACCGCTACAGTAAAAAATGGGTTGATCTTTTTAAGAACGACCCGATGATGATAACGGTTGAAACCGGGCATTATATTAAAGGCATGCACAACCTGTTAACGGCTAATTTTGATTTACGTAATTTTAAACAGTTTGATAAATACCTTGCCAGGTTTGAGCGTTTTGGTTTATCTAAACCGGCTAACCAGCACGATAACTTCCGCATGCAGGCATTTGTATATTTGACCAGTGCCAAAATTAACCAGCATTTAATGAAAGGTACTTTTAGCGAAGGCGTAAAGCTTGTGCCCGCCATTGAAAAAGGTTTGGATGAATTTCAAATGTATATAGACAGGCACCGGGTTCTGGTAATTCAATATAAAACAGCCTTGCTTTATTTTGGTAATGGAGATTATGATGCATCCATTGATCAATTGCAGAAAATTATAAACGGTCCGTTGGATATGCGTATAGATCTGCAATGCTATGCACGACTGGTACACCTGCTGGCACATTTTGAAATGGGCAACGATGCCATCATAGAATCGCTTATAAAATCTGTTTTTCGTTTTATGAGTAAGATGGAAAACCTTACGGTAGTAGAGGAGGAGATGTTTAAATTTTTAAAGAACAATGTGTACGAATCTGCTGCAAAATTAAAACCCGGCTTAAAAAAATTATTGCAGAATATAAAGCAGTTTGAAACCAACCGCTACGAAACCCGGGTGTTTTCTTACTTGGATATTATTAGCTGGGTAGAAAGTAAAGTGTATGATAAACCGATGAGTGCTATTGTAAATGAAAAATATTTACAGAGTAAACACCGGTAGTTACAATACCTACCTGTTATTGGTTTTAAAAGCATCAATAGTTAATCTGTAATTGCTATCCATTAACAGCACTTTTTCAAATAATTTATCGCCTTCGGATTGTTTTTTTAATTTGTATTTTGTCATGCCCAAATTTAAAGCGTAAGCAATTATATCCGGATAATTTTCAACCAGGTGCTCAAAATGTGCTGCTGCTTTTTCATAATTTTCCATCTTATAAAAAGTTCTTGCAAGCAAATCTTCGGTAATTCTGCCGCCATTAATTTCAAATGCTTTCGAATTATAAGCCAATGCTTTCTCAAGGTTAGTAAATGATTCATCATATTCTCCCAGGTAAATAAGGCCCAGCGTGTTGTTAACAGTCATTTCATCTGGGTAGATATTCACAGCTTTCTGAAGTTTGCTTAATGCAATGGCAATTTTACCCTTAGCAAGATCAACATCGGCGGTATTTAACAGGTAACTAAAGCTGTTTTTAACGTAGCATTTAGCTGCGAGTGTAGAAAAATGAATGGCAGAATCTGCCTTGTTTATTTCTTTATAGGTTAAAGAAATATTTCGGTAAATGGTTCCTTTCTCGTTTTTAGAAATGCTGGAAATTTTTATTGCTTTAAAAAATGAAAGCAACGCAGAATCGTATTTGCCTGCGTTCATAAAATCAATACCCTCCTGATTAATTTTAGTGATATTATTTTCCGGAGCTGTGTTTTTACATGCAAACTGTAACAGCATTAAAACCGCAATAAGAATGGCAAACAGTTTTTTCATATTTTTTTATTAATGCTACTTACCGGTAAAACTATCTAAAATAAATTTACAGTTATAAATTGGGCGCTTTAAACAGCATACTCAATATTCTTGGGATGGTAGTACTGTTATCGTCATCAAAATATTCGTTGATGTTTTCAATGCTAAAGCCATTGTTTTTTGCAGCTCTTACAAAATCTGAAATGTGGTGATTAAAACAGGAAACAATATGCTCACCTGCATCCGTTGTAAACCTGGCTTTGCTGCCGCTGTATTGCTTAAAAGGATGCAGTTCTCCCACATAGATATAACCGCCCGGGGCAATAAGCTTTGAAACTTTATTAAATATTGGTTCCAGATTTTCAATATGTTCCAGTATAAGACTAAAACTTACAAGTTCAAATATTTTATCAGTAAAATTCCAATCTTGTAAAATATCTGCCTGTATAAAATTTACTTTACCGCTGTTGATTTTTTGTTTTGCTTTAGCTAGCATTTCAGAAGATAAATCAACAGCAGTTATTTGGTTAGCTTTGTTTATCAACCATGCTGTATTTTTTCCGGTGCCGCAACCAATTTCCACGCAACTGTTAAATGCAATGTCTGCAAGGGTTTGCTGCAATGCTATTGCTTCAAGGTCACGTGTTTTATTAATGCCTGTATCATATTGCTGCGACCAGCTATCGTATGCTTTTTGTACACTCATGCTTTTAATTTTTCTATTTTTTGTTTTACCGTACCCCTTTCGCCCAGGCGTATAATGGCAAAAATACAACTTGCCCAAAATCCATCATGTGTAACAATTTTCGATTTTTCTGCTATAATACAATCTCTTGCGGCTATCATTTTTTCAAAGTTACCGGTTCCGCCATTTGCCAGGCTCAGTGCAAAATTCCAGGCACCCTCACGGCTCAGTTGCATGCTAAAATCAATCATAAAATCATCCACATGTTTTGTACGTTGTAAAATCCATTTTAACCTTGGCCAGATATCTGCAAGTTCATTTTGTACTTCTGTAACCAGGGATGAAAGGATTAAGTTGATTTTATTAAAATCATTTTGCAGGGCTATCATTTTTTTGCCTGAAGATATTTCTGCCGCAGCAACACCCAGGTCAAGATTGATATGTGCATTCATACCCATCAGCAGGTGTTGCAGCACAATGGGCCAGTAACCGTTGGTTAAATCGAATGCTTTTTTCCAGCAGGCAGAGAGGGGTTGATGTTGCTTCCAGGCCCAATATGCATCAATATACCTGCTTGCAAAAAGTATATCCAATTTTTCCATTCTTGGTCCATCTTCAAATTCATTATTGGCAATACCAATTTTTACCCGGATGGTTACTTTGCGGTAAAGCGCTGCAAAGTAGCCGGCGGTATCATTATTTTCTTCAGATTGTGTAATGATATTATTCAGCGCTTCAATTACTTCATCAATACTATTTATTACAGGCATTTAGGAGGGTTTAGCTGTAAAGTAAATAAAAAAGGCAGCTTTTACAAACTGCCTTAATCATTCTTTAAAATATATTAATCATCATTTAAACAATCCTATAAAAAATGTTTTCATTTCATTCCACGATGCGGTATCTGCTGCTGCATTGTAAGCGATGGGTATTTTAAATTTTTCTCCCATGGCAGTTGCATCCGGGTTTGTAAAGGCGTGGGTAGCGCCGGGGTAACTTTTAAAAGTATATGCTACACCAATTGAATCCATTTGTTTTTTAAATGCGGCTACTTCTGTTGCCGGTACAAATTTATCATCATCGCCATGCAGCACTAATATTTTTGAGGTGAGCAAATTTTTATCAGCAGGTGTGCCAATTAAACTTCCATGAAAACTTACTATGCCTTTCAACGGTTCACCCATACGTGCTATGTTTAATAAAATGCCTCCCCCAAAACAATAACCAATGGCCGCAATGTTTTCAGTATCCACTTCTTTATAAGTTTTAAGTGTATTTAGTGCAGCATCAAAATGTGCTTTTGCCATTGCAGGGTTCTGGTAAAATGGAGTAGATAGTTTACCTGCTAATTCGGGATTATCTGCCTTTTGTCCGTTACCATACATATCTACCGCCATGGCAATATAGCCAAGGGCTGCCAGTTCTCTTGCACGTCTTTTTGAGTAATCATTTAAGCCCCACCATTCGTGTACAACCAGTACAGCCGGGCGTTTTCCCGTTATATTTTCGTCGTACACAATATAACCTCCCATATTCAGGCTATCTAATGTGTAGTTTACATTTTTTTCATAAAACTTCGGCGTTTTGGTTTCTGTTACTTTTTTCTCCCCATTATTATTGCAGGATGCAAGTATAAAAACTAAAAGTAAAACGGCTGCAGTTGCTTTTATAATTTTCATTTTTTTAGTTTGAGAATAATTAACACCCTTATTTTTAAATAGTTCGATAATGCTGTAAAAACAATGTAATTTTTTACGCTTCATCTTTGGGATGATCGGCCCATACTGTTGTTTCTTCCCAGGTATCAATATCCTGTTGCATTTCTGCAATCTTATTGCGGGCTCCTTTTAATGCACCAGCGCCTAAAAGCAAACGTACCGGTGGCGTATCGCTTTCAACAGCTTTTATAATTGCCTTAGCAGCCCTAACCGGATCGCCGGGCTGGTTGCCACTATAACCACGAATATTGTTTTGATTGGTATGTGCCGTAGCTGCATAATCGTCAATTACTGTTTTTGTATTATTGGCCGATCTGCCAGCCCAATCTGTACGGAAACCACTTGGTGCAACAACTGTTACTTTAATACCCAATGGTGCAGTTTCTTTTGCCAATGCTTCTGAATAACCTGTTACAGCAAATTTGGTTGCATTGTAAAAACCAACACCCGGAAAAGCAACCATACCTCCAATGGAAGAAATGTTTATAATATGCCCCTTGCGTTGCGCCCTCATTATCGGTAATACGGCATTGGTTACTGCTGCAAGGCCGAAAAAATTAATTTCAAACATGCGGCGGTATTCTGTTTCTTCACTTTCTTCAATGGCACCAAAATAACCGATGCCTGCATTGTTTACCAATACATCAATACGGCCAAACCTTTTGTGAGCCTGCTTTACAGCGGCAATAACTAGCTGCTGGTTTGTTACATCTAATTTAATGGCAACGGCATTATCCGGAAACTGTGCTACAATATCCTTTACATCATCTGTATTGCGGGATGTTACCGCAACCTGATTTCCTTGTTGTAATGCTTCCAATGCCAGGTTGCGGCCAAAGCCGGTTGAACATCCTGTTATAAAATATACTTTACCCATCTTTTTTTAAATTTTAAATAAGTATCAAAAATAGCAATCAAACGCTCAACCATTTTACGCAAAACGAAATTTGTTGCAAACATTTTATACAAAATATCTACAACAAATTTACTAAGCTGATGTTTAGTTTTTATTTTTTTTACACTTTGATCGTGCCTTCTATCGAATCATCTAATGTTTTGCCCATTGCTGCACCGGCAAGCCTTTTGATGAACGAAACCAACTGGCCATGTTTTGTATCCCAATAGTAACCATCTTTTATGGCAAACTTAATTACTGTAATGCGGGGGTCATCAATACCTTCGGTGAACCAGGTTTTCATTATAGGATTCCATAATTTTTCAATCATGGCTCTGTCTTTGTTGATAGATGCTTCGCCATAAAGGGTTAAAAAATCTTCGTAAGATGATTCTTTAAAAAGAAGCTGAACCCTGGGGTCTTCATTAATTTCGGCATTGTGGTTACTATCAGCAGCACTCAAAAAAAACATGTTGCCATCATCATCTGTTAGTTGCACAGACATGGGCCTTGTTGAAAAACTTTGACCGGTTTTAATTTTAGTACAGAAGAAACATACACCTGATTTACTAATCAGTTCTTTTATTTTTGTGATTGCTTCTTCGCCAAAAAGATTTTTTAAATTTTCTTCCGGTTGATTTTTGTTGATGCTATCCATAATTATATTTTTTTCAAAATAAAATTTCAAACATCATTCCAAAAAGCATTTAGTGTTTAATATATAAGTTGTTTGATGATTACTATTGATACAGGCTTAAATACGTAACAAAAATGTTCAAAAAACAAACATAAAATTGAAAGCCCGGGTAATATTTTACTCAATTATTTTTCTTTTGCATCCAGCACTTCAACATCAAAAACCAATATGCTGTTTGGCGGTATTTCGGCAGAGCGGGTGCGTATGCCATAGGCGCTACCTGATGTAATAAATAAACGCATCTTACCTCCAACTTTACAATGTACCAACCCTGTTTGCCAACCTTGTATAAGCCGTTGTAAAGGAAAGGTTGCAGGCTTATCTTTTGTTTCATCAAACACACTACCATCACTATATAGCGAGCCTCTGTAACGCACGGTAAGCGTATCGGTAACTTTTACCAATCGCCCGGTACCTTCTTTTAATGTTTGATAAAACATGCCATCTTTGTAAATAACACTTTCTTTAGAGAGTTTGCTGCGCAAAAGTTCTTCTTCCATTTGTTGTTGAGCAACGCTATCAATATTTGGCATTGGCCGCAGCACCGGAGGTTTTGTTGTTTGAGAATCAAGTGCCTTCCAGGTGCCGTTGCTGCGCTGTAGCCAGCGGTTGGTATAATTTGCAGCAGATTTCCTTCTGTTGAATGTGCCGATAAATTTTACAGTAATTGTATCGGCATAACTGCGGGATGCAATCAATTTCCATTTATTTTCTTTGGGCAGATAAATGTAGCCTGAGTATATAGTTTTGTTGGCAGCCGAGTCGCTGGCAGTGGCAATCAGCAAGGGATAAGTTACATTGTATTGCCAATCGTAATTCCATGCATTGCCCATTCCATACTTGTAAACATCTTTCCCAAAGGCAACATCCGGACGGGTTTTATCAAAAAACCTAAATTGAATTATTTTTTTATCCTTTTCATATCCTAAAGTAACCGAAGCTTCATTGGCAGATATTCCTTTAATCAGCTTCTTTTTTTTAGCAGTTTCAGTAATTTTTATTTCGGCATAAAACGCAGTTGCATTAATGGAGTCAGGAATTTTATATGCTCCTTTTGAGATTTTGTTTTGACCAAATGCTCCCAAAAAAACTGTACTCAACAGGATAAACAGCATGCAGTATTTCATAAATAATTGCTTTAAGTAAATTTAGCATTTTAATGTAAGCCGTAGGTATCATTAATGGTAAATACAGTGGGTAAATTTTATTAAAATTAATCCAACTCAGTAAGTAAAACTTATAAACCAACTTTTGTACGTGCAGTAAGTAATATTATAATCACCAATATCGAGATAATAGTTCCTCCAGGCAAATACCAAAGTGTTAGTACCGATATAATGAGGCCAAGCAGGTATGACCAGGTTTGATTTGTCCATACTCCAAATAAAAAAATCAACCAAAGTAAACCATATATTATAAAGAGTGGACCCAGTTTAAAAACATCAATATCTAATTTGTAAAATAAATTTGCCCAGGGGCCAGGTTTATCCGGGCCAATATATTTGCCTTTTATAATTACAAAAATACCATCCAGCAACATGTAGGCACCGTTTATAAATGCCATTATAGAAATTATTATTTTCATTTTGATTGTTTAGCCATCAAGTTAAAAAATGTTTTTGTTTTATTAAAGCATAAACCAAGGCCTATTAGCCGTATTAATTTGATTTTACTACAGCAACCATCACCCCAAAATTTCCATCATTTTGTACATAGTTTTGTTGTGGACAAAAGCTCCGACTTACAAAACCATCAAAATACAAAGCCTGGCTGCAGCCTTTATCTTTAAAGTGTTTGGCAAAATTGTAAAAACTAACCGGGTAAGTACTCATGGCAAAATATGCATTGCCATTTGGTAAAATACCCACACCATTACGCACATTGATGTTGCTGCTTCCCTGCGTAAAAAGCATATTTATTTTATTGTTGTGTATCAGCATAGGGCCGCTTTGTGTAAGGTATTTTATTTTTTTAGTTTGAAGTGAGGATCTGTCGGCGGCTGTTTCAATACTTTGTACGCCGGCGATATTTTTATCATCTACATAAAATACCCCTTTTGGTTTTAAATAAAAATTACCACTGCCGGTTTTGGTATTTATTTTCTGTAAGGTTTTTCCATCTTCAATATAATAACCAAGCGGAGCCTGGTTTTGCATATACATTCCGCCATTGCAGGCATAAAAAAGTTCAGTGCCTTTTTGTGCAGTATAATTTTTAAGATTGCCTAAACTTCCAAATATATTTCCTGCATCATCTTTCCAATACATCTTTATGATGCCGCTACCGGGCTTTGCTTCGTAGCCTATATAATCATGCTGCATATCCAAATGCTCCACGGTTGCAGTAACCTGCTTGGCAATTTCTTTTCCTGTTTTTTTAATTTGTTTTTTTTGTTGGGGCGATAGGTTATCGCAGGAGAGCAAAGCTGTTAGGAAAAAGAAAATATAAAGGTGCTGGAGCATTGTTTTTATTTTATTTATATCAGTAAAGCTGCTCATCAAAATTTTCATCCCTGGTTTCTGCCTTTTCATGTCCTAAAAATTTATTTCGCCAGGCTACAAATGCAGCCAGTAATGTCATAATGATGAGTAATGATAAACCTGCAGAAAGGCCCGATTTTTCAGAAATAAAACCGATGACTGATGGGCCTGCAAGAAAACCGATTAATCCACCGGTGGTTACCATGGCAAAGCCTTCAACCCTGCTAAGGCCGGGGATATTAGCCGATGCCCGAAACAATACCGGCACAATGCAGGAGCAACCAAAACCAATGATGATGTAACCCAGCAGTGTTATAAAAATAAATGCTGTAGATACTACTAATGCAAAGCCTGCTGATGCCAGCAAGCATCCCCATATCACCGCTTTTTTATTACCGGTTTTAGATACGATATCATCTCCGTTTAATCTGCCGATCGTCATTGCAACAGCAAAAAAACCGTAGCCCATGCTGGTAAAAACTTTTGGCGCATGCAATACTTCTTTAAAATAAATTCCGCTCCAGTCGGCCACGCAACCTTCGGCCATAAAAAGTGTCATGCAGATAAAAGAAATACCCAGTACCGTCCAAGATGGAAGTTTAATACCCGAACCGGAATGGATGATTTCTTTGTTTGCCAGCAATAATTTTCTGCTGCTGAGCACAACTCCATAAATAGCTGCTGCTATCAATACAATATGCAGCCCACGTAAAATATGTAAAGCTACCAACAATGCAGCCAGGCCTGCACTTACAGCACCGCCAAGGCTGTACAATGCATGGCAACTGCTCATCAACAGGCGGTCGTATTTTTTTTCCATCAGGCTGATGGTTGCATTTGTAGATACCCCATTTAAAAAACTTACCAAGCCAAAACAATATAAACAGGCTCCCAGCATTAAACGGTTTACAGCATTTATCTGCAATATCATAATAATGCAAAGCGACAAATATCCAACAAACATCCACTTACCAACCGGTATCTTGCTAAACACTTTTGTTGATAAAAAAACACCGGTAATGGCACCCAATGGCGATAGTAAAAGCATAAGGCCAAGGCTGCCATCAGTAAAGGCAAACCTTTCTTTAATGGATGGTATGGCTGCTACCCAGGTGCCAAAAAGCAGACTGGATACTGCAAATAAAAAACCTACTGCCAGCACCGGCTTTAAGGTTAACAGTGTTCTGAAGTTTTTAAATAGCACGGGGTAAAATTAAGGAGTTTTATTTGAGCAAAATTCAGGTGTAACATCACTTGCAGCCCCTGTATTTTTACAACCAGTTTAAATTATCTGCTGCAAATTTTTACACTTGCAGATACAGATTTTTAAAACTGGTTAAACAGATCAGCATTTACCTCGGCCACTAAAAAAACACTGCCACAAACAATGATGATATCATTTTGTGCAGCGTTTAGTTTTGCTTCTTTAATAGCCTGGTTTACATCATCAAAACTTTCACCTGTAAGTTTGTAGGCTTTTGCTTTTTCTAATAAATCCTGATGTGGTATGGCACGTTCAATATGTGCATTGGTAAAATAGTAATGTGCATTTTTTGGTAAGATAGAAAGCACTTTTGAAATGTCTTTATCCTTTACCATGCCAATAACGAAGTGTACTGCCGTCTTTTCAGCACTCACGGCTGACGACTCACCACTCACTACATCCAACTGATTGAGCAACTGTTTAATCCCATCTTCATTATGTGCCACATCCAGTACAATTGTTGGATTAGTGCTGATAACATCCCAACGTCCATAAAGCCCGGTTAGTTTTTTTACATTTTTAAGTGCTTGTTTTTCATCTGTATTTTTAATGGGGAAACCAAGTTTCAATAAAATACCTTCGGCACATAAAACGGTACAAATGTTTTTGGTTTGATAAAACGCGTTGAGATCAAGTTCAAAGGTTTCAGTAATTTGATGTTTGGTATTTGTAACATCGCAACTGAGTAATTTCATGCTGTAATTGATATTTGAAGCTATATATTCATCCTGGGCAAAATAGATGGGAGCATTGCAATCTTTTGCTTTTTG
>JANMBZ010000186.1:0-32941 GCA_031360765.1 Chitinophagaceae bacterium | reverse complement strand
AGCAAGAAGTCGACAGTTCATTTATATAATACATTACCCGAAATTATCTTTAAAACTGATTCCGGCAAAGTTTACAATCTTTCTGAGTTTCGGAATAAGAAATATGTATTGGTTTGTTTTTGGGCTTCGTGGTGTGGCCCTTGCAAAAAAAATATCCCTTTTTTAAGAGAGATTGCCAAAATTTATGAGCCAAAGGGATTGCAATTGATTTCAATTTCAATTGATGTTGAAAAGGAAAGATGGAAGTCCACACTGGATAAATACCCAATGTCTTGGCCTCAAACATGCGATGTACCTGAGTATACGAATGATCAAAAAATAAAGGAGCAATTTACTGTCAACATTATACCGCAATATTTTTTAGTTGATATGAAAGGCAAAATAATTTACAATAATTTCCAGTTAAAAGATAATAACAGTTACTCAGAATTACAGGGGATTCTAAAAACTCAATTAAACTGATTGCAGAATCCCGTCTGCGGTAAAAAACGCTCACGCAGGTTTACTGTAAACTTTCACCTCAGGTTTCCTATTTTTGCCAACTCCCTGCAAATTGGGACAAACTATGGCCAAAGCAACTGCTGAAACTCCTTTAATGCAACAACACAATGCCATCAAGGCTAAATACCCTGATGCCATATTGCTTTTTAGGGTAGGCGATTTTTATGAAACTTTTGGCCAGGATGCTATAACCACCGCTGCCGTTTTAGGCATTACACTTACCAAACGCAATAATGGCAATCCCGATGCTTCGGAACTGGCGGGTTTTCCACACCATGCGCTGGATACTTACTTACACAAATTAGTTAAAGCCGGTTACCGGGTTGCCATTTGCGACCAGTTAGAAGATCCCAAGCTGGCTAAAGGAATTGTAAAGCGTGGCGTAACAGAATTGGTTACGCCAGGCGTTGCCACCAGCGATAAATTACTGGAACATAACAGCAATAATTTTTTAGCAGCACTGCATTTTCAGGATGAGAAAATTGGTATCGCATTTTTAGACATCAGCACCGGCGAATTTTTTGTGGCCGAAGGCGATAAAGAATACGCCGATAAATTATTGCAGAGTTTAAAACCTGCCGAAGTAATTTTTCAGCGGAGCCAGCAGAAATATTTTAAAGAAAATTTCGGCACCAAATTTTTTACCTACACCTTGGAGGAATGGATTTTTGCCGAAGCTTATGCTATTGAAAGTTTGCTGAAACATTTTGGAACACACAGCTTAAAAGGTTTTGGCATTGAAGGTCAGACAATGGGCATTATTGCAGCCGGCGCTGTATTACATTATTTAAAAGATACCGAGCATCCCAATCTTGGGCATATCACATCTATACAAAGAATTGACAGGGAAGATCATTTGTGGATGGATCGGTTTACCATACGTAACCTGGAATTATTTGGCGGTGCCGAAGGAAGCAATACGTTGTTAAAAGTATTGGATAATACAGTTTCTGCCATGGGTGCCAGGCTCTTGAAACGCTGGATGGTACTGCCATTGAATAATATTGTAAAAATTAATGAGCGGCTGAATACGGTTGAGTTTGTAATTAAAGAAGTTGATCTTCGCAACAAAATAACACAAAGCATAAAGCAGGCCGGTGATGTTGAAAGATTGGTGAGCAAAGTGCCGCTGAAAAAAGTAAACCCACGGGAAGTTTTACAAATTGCAAAAGGCTTACAACAAACAGCATTAATAAAAGACATCTGCGAAAATGCAGCAAACGAATATTTGAAAAGACTGGGCGACTCCCTCAACCCCTGCAAATATATTTTTGATAAGATTGTAAAGGAGCTGAATGAAAATCCACCTGTTGCAGCATCCAAAGGAAATGTAATTGCTGCAGGCATTAATGAAGAACTGGATGCTTTGCGCAAAATTGCCAGTGGTGGTAAAGATTACTTAGTTGAAATTCAACAACGGGAAGCTTTGGCAACCGGTATATCGTCTTTAAAAATAAGTTTCAACAATGTGTTTGGATATTATTTAGAAGTAACGCATGCACACAAAAGCAAAGTGCCAGAAACCTGGATACGCAAACAAACACTGGTTAATGCCGAAAGATATATCACTCCCGAACTAAAAGAATACGAAGAAAAAATTGTTGGTGCAGAAGATAAAATTCTCGCTATCGAGATGCAACTTTTTGAAGAACTGCTGAACGAGTTGCAGGATTATATTGCGCCCATGCAGGTGAACGGTCATGTAATGGCCGTGCTTGATTGTTTGAGTTGCTTTGCCAACAATGCATTGCAATTCAAATATAAAAAACCAGTGTTGCAGGATGATTTTGTGCTGGATATAAAAGATAGCCGCCACCCGGTGATTGAAAGAAACTTACCGGTTGGCGAACCTTATATAGCCAATGATATTTACCTGGATCCTTCATCGCAACAGATCATTATTTTAACGGGGCCTAACATGAGTGGTAAGAGTGCCATACTGCGCCAGACGGCGTTGATAACACTAATGGCGCACATGGGAAGTTTTGTACCAGCCAGCGATGCAAAAATTCCACTCACAGATAAAATATTTACAAGGGTAGGAGCCAGCGATAATTTAAGTGGCGGCGAAAGTACTTTTATGGTTGAGATGAATGAAACGGCCAGCATCATTAACAACCTTACAAAACGAAGCTTGATCTTATTGGATGAAATCGGAAGAGGAACTTCGACTTACGATGGTATCAGTATTGCCTGGAGCATTGCTGAATTTTTGCACAACTCCGTTCATCAACCCAAAACATTATTTGCCACGCATTATCATGAACTAAACGAACTGGAGAATAAATTTGCCGGCATCAAAAATTTTCATGTTACCAATAAAGAGGTTGGCAATAAAATCATCTTCCTCCGCAAACTGGCACCGGGCGGCAGCGTACATAGTTTTGGTATTCATGTGGCACGTATGGCAGGCATGCCACCGCAACTGATTGACAGGGCCAACGAAATTTTAAAACAATTAGAACTTAGCCGTGAAGACGGAAAGGCAGCAAATGTAGATGAGAGCATTAAGAATTTAAATACCCCTAAAATGCAGCTCAGCATTTTTGATGCCCACTCGGCAACATTTGATGAAATAAGAAACTTACTGGAGGCTGTAGATATTAACCGGCTTACACCGGTGGAGGCTTTATTGAAGTTGCAGGAAATAAAGGGCAAGGTAAAATAACTACTTACTACTGTTATGTAATTAGTTGTCCTTTCTCATCCAACCTGTTAAAAGCTTATTAACTCTTGCAGCATAAATACCGGTTAAAGGGTCTTATTGTTAATTTTGCAACATCTATGTTTAAAAAAATACCAGTACTTCTTGTTTTTTGTTTCTTTATAATCAGGCAGGTGAATGCTCAAACCTGTACTACGCTTGGGCAAAATCCGGCAACAGCATTTCCTGTTTGTGGTACTTCGGTATTTTCTCAAACTACAGTACCTTTTTGTGGAGGCCGAAATATACCTGCACCGCCTTGTCCCCGTGGTCCTTTCTCTGATAAAAATCCTTTCTGGTATAAATTTACCTGCTTTGCAACCGGTACTTTAGGTTTTCAAATTACCCCAAATACACCCGAAGATTATGATTGGGAAATATTTGATATTACAGGCCGCAACCCGGATGATGTGTACAGCGATGCAAGTTTGATTGTTGCGTATAACTGGAGTGCTGAGTTTGGTGTTACGGGTACCAGTACATCGGCCAGTAGTTTACGTGAGTGTGATGGTCCGGGTGTTCCGTTGATGAGTGCAATGCCAACACTTATCCTCGGCCACAACTATATTCTACTTGTCAGTCATTTTTCTGATACGCCAAATGGTTACAGCCTTTCGTTTGGCGGTGGTACAGCCAGCATCACTGATCCCAAAGAACCGCACTTGGAAAGTGCAAGAGCCGCCTGTGATGGTACAAAAGCTACCGTGAAGCTTAATAAAAAAATGAGGTGTAACAGTCTTACTGCTTCCGGATCTGAATTTACTATCACTCCACCATTAGCCAATGTAATTTCGGCTACTGCAGTGGGTTGCACTACCGGTTTTGATATGGACTCGCTGTTACTTACATTAGATACCCCCTTGCCCCCGGGAACATACTATATCAACATTAAAAATGGAACCGATGGAAATACCATACTTGATAATTGTGACAGAGGTATTCCTGTAAATGAGAGTATCCCTATGATTGTTTATCCGCTGGTGCCAACACCTATGGATAGTATTTCGCCGGTAGGCTGCAAACCGGATGAAGTTATACTGGTGTTTAAAAAGAATATAAAATGCAGCAGCATTGCGGCAGATGGAAGTAATTTTCAGATAACTATTCTTGCAGGTTCAGAACCGGTTACTGTTACTGGTGCTTCCGGTAATTGCAATGCAGATGGTTTAACACCAATCATCAAAGTTAAACTTGCCACTAATCTTTCGGCACCTATCAGAACTAAAGGCACTTACCAGATCACGCTAATAAAACCAATTGTTGATGAGTGTGGACAGGTAACCACATCAGGAAGCCTTTTATTTAATACCAAGGATACGGTAAATGCAGATTTCAGCTATGCCATTAAATACGGTTGCGCCAGGGATACCATCAATTATTTTCATAATGGTAACAACGAAGTGAATGTTTGGAAATGGAATTTTGACAGAACACGCAGCAGCAATTTGCAAAACCCCACGGTGTTGTATGGTTCTTTCGGACTTAAAAAAACGTACCTCATCGTATCAAACGGAATTTGCCGTGATACCAGCGATACCGTTCACATATTTTTGGATAATGAAGTGAAGGCTGCCTTTGAAGCAACAGCTGTAGTTTGCCCCAATGAGTTTGCAACTTTTTTAAATAAAAGTACCGGCAATATTGTTAGCTATAACTGGGATTTTGGAAATGGTTTTACAGATAATTCCCCATCACCATCACCACAATCCTATATTGCCCAAAAGCCCGACAGGAATGTTTTTCCAAGATTGATAGTAAAAAATAACCTGGGTTGTTTTGATACAGCTATACAAAAAATTATAGTTCCTTATAGTTGTTATATTGCCGTACCTAATGCATTTACACCCAATAACGATGGCTTGAATGACGCACTCTATCCACTTAATGCATACAAGGCAAGAGATTTGCTGTTCAGAGTATATAACCGTGTTGGTCAATTGGTTTTTGAAACTACCGACTGGACAAAAAAATGGAATGGTAAATTTAAGGGCCAGCCTGCCGATTTGGGAACTTATGTATGGATACTGATTTATACCAACATAGATACCGGTAAAAGAATACAGCAGAAGGGAACAACAATTTTATTGCATTGATGCAAATATACCTATGAGTTTTCCGGTTACTTCTGAGCCAGTGATATAAAGCTATAAAGATTTCTCTGAACACAAACCCTGGCTACAAACACTAAAGGTTTTATCATCGTCCCAACAACTTCCGCTCATCTCTTTCTTCTCTTAACATCGCACCAAAATCCATTTTACGTACCATCGTTTTTATGACCATGGCAATGCGTTTTGTTCTGGTGGGTTCTGTTTTGGCACTTTCAATCCATTTAGTAAAATAATTGCGGTGGCCCTGTGGCAGGCTGTTAAAGTATTTCAAAGCTTCGGGTTCATCCTGTAAACATTCCAGTAATTCTTTTGGAGGAAGCAGGGGTGCATGATCCAGCTCCAGTTGTACTTTTACGGTGGCACCTTTTCTTTTACCAATGCCTTTTCGGATCACTGCATTTACTGTTAAAATAAAATCGCCTTTACCCATCGGTATCAGCGCAAGCTTTTCCACTTCAAAATTATCGAGCTTTCCTTTTACCCGGTACGATTTTTTTACACCGGGATTTAATTTAGCGGCAATCGCTGCAGGAACCACAATGTAGGTCCAACCGGTTTTTTCGCCCTGTTGCGCAAATTGTAATATGGTAGTGGAGAAAACGATCATGAATTACAAGATAAGAAAATAAGAAAGTTTTAAATGCAGTAACCTGTTTTTATTTGGTCAGTTTTTTTATTACTTTTTCAACCCTCATCCGTTTGGTATCTTTCTCAATTTCGGGCAGCCTTGCCTGCAGTGTTTTTATTAACATGGCTTTGTTTGTATCGTTTATTATTGGTAATGCATTTTCGGCATACATCGGCAACTGGTTGGTGGGGCATTTTTTTAGTCGTTCGTTCAGCAGGTCAAACGCATCAGCTGCATATTTTTTTATAGCACACAATTTAATGAGTAGGCCCACACAATGATCGTTGGTAATTACAGAACCTTTATCTGCCCCATCAATAATTTTTGGTAGTGCCTTATAAATAGCAGGTGGGTTTTCATTAGTAATAATATCCAGTGCAATCATACCACCCCATTGCAGGCGGTTATTTTTATTGTTAAGCAGGGCAAGCATTTCAGTAATATATCCTGCAATCATTTTCGGCTTAAGCACGCCAATTTCGTAAATTACTTTTATACAGTCGTTCTGTATATGTTTACTTTTGTTGGTAAGATTTTCAACCAGTTCGGCAACTGCTTTGCCATTGTTTGTTTTGGCAATTTACATCGCCAGTTCCTGGTTGGGCACTTCATCACGCCGGTTTAAGGAGGTTGCCAGTTTGTTTAATATTGACATGCAGAAAATATTTGAAAACTGTATTTTTAAATAAAATTAAAATCAACTGCCCATCAACTTCCCCTTCTGCACTAAATATTCCCCTTGTGTAATTGCTCCTTTCTGTAAAAGAGAAAAAAGTTTATCCAGTTCATCGGCAATCATTTGCTGCGATGGCGCAGTGGCTGCATTGCTACGGGCAATGGCTTCGGCAAGTTGTGTGGCCTGACTGCTTACCTGTCGTTTTTTATATTCTTCCTGGGCGTGTGTAATGGTATCTTTTAACAATTTTGGGTTGTGTATAAATTCGTATTTAGTTTCCCCCAGTTCGGCAGCGGTTTGTATATCTACACTGCCATAACCCATCATCCGGCCCCAAAGGCTTTGGTCGTATTCTACATTATTTATTTTATCAAGCGGACTTTCTTTGGAGTAGCGGCCAAAAAAACCACTTTCATCAACCACCCGCAAATTGGTTACACACCAGATATTGTTTTTCCAGTTTATGTACTCAATAAGAGGGTAAAATGCGGCTGCTAAAATTATGGCCAGTGCAATGCCGTTTTGCAGCCACCATATTAAAACAATTGTAAGTAAAAGCCATGCAAAAAAAGGCAACAGCAGCCTTAGCCAGTGCTGCCGTATTATTATTAAAATTTTTTCATCTTTTTTAAGTTCAGTACGCATGGGTAAAGGTTGAAAGGTTTAAATCGTTTAAATCGTTTAAATCGTTTAATAATAGATCAGGTTGTAAGTTAATAAAAACTTTAAACCCTTAAACCTTTTTTAACCATTAAACGTTTTACCAGATCTTCACTCTTAAACTATCGGCTCTATACATTTTATCTGTTGGCTTAATATTAAAGGTTGAATAAAATTCATCCACATCTGCAAAAGGCCCGTTAACCCTGTATTTGCCGGGGCTGTGAACATCGGTCAGTAAGCGGCTTTTTAAACGCTTTTCTGTTGTTTGGCCAAGCCAGCCCAATGCATAACCCATAAAATATCGCTGCATGGGTGTTAAATTGCTGATAGTTTTATTTTCTTTGAACTGCTGCGTTTTTTTAAAGGCTTCGGCCCCCAGCAAAATACCACCCAGGTCGGCAATGTTTTCGCCAAGCGATGCTTTGCCATTTATATGATATCCTTTTACCGGTTCAAATTCATTAAACTGTTTTATCATTACATCGGCTCTTTTATTAAATGCTGCTTCATCGGTTTTTGTCCACCAGCTTATTAAATTTCCTTTTTCATCAAACTGTCTTCCTTCGTCATCAAAGCCATGGGTAATTTCGTGGCCAATGGTACTGGCACCACCATACCCATACACTACGGCATCATCTAATTCTTCATCCCTGTATCCCGGCACGGTAAAAATACCGGCGGGCAAAACTATTTCGTTGTTGCTGGGGTTATAGTAAGCATTGTATTCCTGCGGGTGCATTTCCCATTCATCGCGGTCAACAGGTTTACCCAGTTTATTAAGGTTATAATTATGCCACCACAATCTTGAGTTCATGTAATTGTTTGCAAAACTTTCCCTGCCGATTTCCATGGTCGAAAAATCTTTCCATTTATCAGGATAACCTACTTTACTTTTTACAGCAGCTAATTTTATATAAGCTTTCTGTTTGGTGCTGTCACTCATCCAGTCAAGCTTTGCTATGCGGTCTTTAAGTGCAGCACGAATATCCTCAACCATTACAGTGTATCTTTTTTTAGCAGTTTCGTTAAAAAATTCTTTTACATACAACTGGCCTAGCATTTCTCCCATGGCATCTTCTTCCATTTGTATAGCACGTTTCCATCTTGGTTTTCTTACTTTGGCTCCGCTAAATAAAGTATCGTAATTAAATGCAGCAACGCCATAAGCATCGGGCAGCAGGGCGGCCATATCGTTTATCAGGTTAAATTTTACATATTGTTTCCAATCGCTGATGGGTGTTTTGGTTAAGGCTTTGCTCAACGCAGTAAAAAATTCCGGCTGGCCCACAATCACCGAATCAACTTTTTGCACACCGGTATTTTTTAAGTAGGATGTCCAATCAACATTGCCGGCCATTTTACCGAGTTCTGTAATGGCCATTTTGTTGTAATTTTTGTAAGGGTCACGCAGGTCTTCAATTTTGCGGCTTGCTGTTGCCAGTTTTGTTTCTAATGCTAAAATATTTTTAGCGGCAGTTATTGCAGCGGTTGCATCTTCGCCGGCCATAGTTAGTATTTGAGCCATGTATTTTACATACTGGTTGCGTATGTTAATAGTGGAACTATCTGTTTTAAAATAATATTCCCTTTCCGGCAAACCCAAACCGCCCTGTGTAAGGTTGTAGGCCATTACATCACTTTTTTTAGCATCCTGGCTTACATAATCGCTGAACAATGTATTGGAGCCAATCTTTTTTAAATCAGCAACGGTTGCAAGTAAAGATTTAATATCCGTTATTGCATTTACCTTGTCCAGTAAGGGTTGTATGGGTTTCAATCCATCAGCTTCAATTTTTGTGCTGTCCATTGCCATCATCCAGAAGTCGCCTATTTTTTGATCATTACTGCCTTTAGCTGCGTTGGTAGCTGCAGCTTTTTCAGAAATTTCTTTCAGCCTTCTCAGGTTTTCTTCTATTACAACATTAGCAATGCCCCAACTTGATTGCTCGCCGGGAATGGGATTTTTTTTCAGCCATCCGCCATTGGCATATTCAAAAAAATCATCGCCGGGTTTAATACTGCTGTCCAGGTTGGCCGCTAATATATCCGGCTTTGCACCTGTTGTTGATGATGATTGATTATTGCAGGAAATGATGGCTACAATAGTTGTGATGGCAAGCAAGATTTTTTTCATGTAAAAATTTTATTTATAAATATAAAGAATGATGGCGGTGCTTAGATAGTTTTTTTATGAGCGGAATAACTCAATCGTATCAATTTTGGGTTTATGTTAAAATTTAAATTTGAGTAGAAATACCTGTTGCAATTAAAAATAATTCATATTAATTTTCGGATACAATTCAATTCTCTTAAAAATATAAATATGAAAATCTCAAAAATATATTACTGCCGAGAGTGCCGGGTATCGCATCATAAAACAATCAGGCAGCTTAAAGATGCTTTTTTAGAACGACCATCAAATTTCAGAGATCTTTCTAAAATAGATATGTCTGTTTTGGAAGATTATGCCATGAAGAATATTGTAAAAAAACCAACGCATTTTACATCGCTATCACGTATGGCAACCGATATTAATACCGAATGGAAAAACGGGCGTAGACTAACTGTTGCTTTTATGGGAGGAAAAAGGGAAGTTAAAGACCGTATCATCCGCCATGCAAAAGTGTGGATGGACTACGCCAATATTGAGTTTGATTTTACACCCCGTAAATCACCCGCCAATGTGCGTATTGCTTTTGATGAAAACGATGGCAGCTGGAGTTTGATGGGTACCGATATACTCTCGGAAGATAAAACTTTGCCTACCATGAATTTTGGCTGGCTTACATCCACCACAGATGACCTGGAATACAACCGTGTGGTACTGCACGAATTTGGCCACACACTCGGCTGCATACATGAACATGAACGCCCAGATAATGGCATACCTTGGGATAAACCAAAAGTGTATGAATATTACAGAAAAGTTGACGGCTGGAGTAAGGAAGAAGTGGATGAACAGGTTTTTTCTAAGTATGATATAAGCCAGATAAGGGCAAACAAACTTGATAAAAAATCAATCATGATGTATCCGGTGCCCGAAGCACTGAGCAAAGGAAATTTTTCTATTGGATGGAATAATGGTTTATCAGAAGCGGATAAAAAATTTATTGCAAAACTTTATCCAAAAAAATAAATGCTTTTATTATTTTATTAAAGAAATCTTTTTATAATTTATTTTATGCAAAACATCAGAGTCGCTTTTATTTCAATGCTGATTACTATTGTATTTGTGGGATATGCAGATGCACAAACAAAGGTGCGGCGAATTTCCACATCGGCAGCAACCCAGGAAATTAGATTGACCGCTGTTAGTGCCGATACTGCTCCTGCAAAAGCAATTGTAAAAACTAATACCCAATTTAAAGAAACAGAAAAAGTAAAGCTGGTTCAACAACCTATTGGTAATGCACAGTTGGTGCAACCGGCACAAAACCTGCAGCCAGAGCAAAAAAATCCACAGCCGGGAACAGTGGTACCCATAATAAAAAAAGATGCTGTCTTTATAAAAAAGCTTAACGAAACCTTTAAACCTGCACCAAACACAACCACTGCCGATAAAATAAAAATTAAATTCATTATTGATTCCGTTTACCAGCATTCAAAAGAAAATCCCAAAATTGTAAATGGCGATACAACGCTTGATTATCTTACCCTGGTGCGTATTATCGATTCGTTGCTGAAGGCGAACAGAAAGGATTCGCCAAAAGTTGTTATAGATTCCACGCTGATAAAAAAATATGATTCTGCCATCAATGTAATTAATGAGCGAAAAAATAGTTCGGAGGGCAATACTGCAAGTTATTGGTGGATTTATGTAATTGGATTGCTGGCAGCTGCAGGTTTTGGATTTTTATTTTTTAGAAGAAAACGGCAAAATGCATCAAAGCCTAAAATATTTTTTTCTTACGCCTGGGATCAGGATGAAGCATTGATTATGCAATTGTACAATAGTTTAAAGCAAGACGGGTTTAATGTGATTAAGGATAAAGAAAACATGGGGTACAAAGGTGTTATCTCAAAATTTATGAGCGACATTGGAGCTGCTGATTTTATAATTGTTGGCATAAGCGATAAATACCTGAAATCAAAATTTTGTATGTATGAATTGTATGAGATTTTTAAAAACTCGGGGATGAACAGGGATGTGTTTGGAAAAAAACTTTTTCCTATAAGAATTGAAGAATCACTTGACCTCGGTAACCCTGATACAGTAAATGAATATGTAAAATACTGGAAAGAACAAGAGCAGGAATGGACAAAGAGGGTAAAAGAAGAAAGTGATTCAATAACCGAAGAACAGGCCAGGCAATTTCAATTTATAAAACGACTGGTTATTGATATCCGCAATATTTTATCGTGCCTTTCGGATATTAATTCATCAAACTTAAGCACACTAAAATCAAATGATTTTGCAGATATTAAAGCAGCTTTAAAACAGTCTCTTGATATCAGGCATTCATAAAAACTACTGCATAATCCTCCGGCAACAGTCACGGCAAATGTATAAGAACCTGTATTTGGATTTTTTAAATCAGGCTTAATACCTTGCTGCCCCTGCAGAATTTTGCAGGAGTAACTTAAGGTTATGGAAAACGCTTAAAGAAAATTAAACCGTTTTATTTTTTAGTTCCTCTTCTTTAATATCAATATCAATTTTTTCTTTTTTTATGCCAAAGCGTAATAAAGAAAATATGGCCATATACATATTGGCAATCCACACCAGGGCAAAGCCTGCAATGATGTAACCACGCCAATCAGCAAATAATAATTTGTATTTGCAAACTATCAGCACTCCAATGGTAACGTAGTGGCTAAAACAGTATTCGCAGGTAAACAGATAAAAAAATTTTCTTGTGGCAAGCGATTTGGATTGCTTACTGTACTTAATGCAAAATTCTCTAGGCTCTCTAAAAACTTCTTCATGTGTTACCGTCCAGGCAATGCATGCTACTGGAATAGCCAGTGTAAATAACCATTGTATCTGCGTTGCCCAGGATTGTAATTCCATAGTTAATATTTTTTATTAGGTATTTATTTTAAAACTATTATACGGTATTTGTAGAAAAAAATCCCCAATTTAGTTTTTATTAAACCGTTCTATGTTTGAATCAATCCTGTTTTATAAAGGTTGCTTACAGGTTTATTATCCCAGAATAATTCAAAATCTTCGAGCCCTGCCTTTTCGTAATCGGCCTTTATATCCTGCATGGTTAATACTTTGGGATTTGATATTGAAACAACTTGCAAAATATTTGCCAACCATGCTCCCTGCTCCTTATCAACTTTAATATTGATGGTTTCCCTCTTAGTTTCAAAAGTAAGCGATAGCATTTCCCACTGATTACCTTTTTTACTCTTGATGATGGTTTCTGCTTTAGGCTGATTACCCAGAAAAATAATTTTTGTATTTGGGTTTGAATTTACCAGTTCAACTTCTTCAATGGCTTTAATTATATAATCGGGTGCAATGCTTGTTCGTGGTACTTTTTGATCGAACCATTTTTGCAAAGGAAAATCAAAACAGGCACCATGCATATAATTGAGTAAAGATTTTTTTAAACCAAAACTAAAACTTTCATGATCGGCACCTGTTGGGTCGGTATGCTCAATATCGTTGTTGGCAAAGGTTCCGATAGTTTCTGATACTTTATTAACTTTAAATTTTTCTGGCTGTAATCCAACCGGGCTGTGAGCCGTCATGGTAAACAAATGCCAGAAGGCCGATTGCAGAATACCAGCTTCAAAAAGCTGCCGAACCATTTCTAATGAGTCAATAGTTTCCTGCGCTGTTTGCGTAGGAAAACCATACATAAGGTATGCATGCACCATAATGCCGGCTTCGGTAAAATGTTTATTCACTCTGGCAACCTGTGCAACAGTAATTCCTTTTTGAATTAACTCAAGCAACCGGTCGGAGGCAACTTCCAGTCCGCCGGAAATAGCAATACAGCCGGATGCTTTTAGTAAGATGCAGAGATCTCTTGTAAAACTTTTTTCAAAACGCACGTTGGCCCACCAGCTTACAGTTAATTTTCTGCGGATGATCTCAATAGCCAGTGCACGCATTAAAGCAGGCGGTGCAGCTTCATCTACAAAGTGAAAACCATTTTGCCCGGTTTGTGCAATCATTTCTTCCATCCTGTCGCACAGCAATGATGCGGTAATAGGTTCATAATTTTTTATATAGTCTAGGGAAATATCGCAGAAAGTACATTTACCCCAGTAACAACCATGAGCCATGGTAAGTTTATTCCAACGGCCATCGCTCCACAAACTGTGCATGGGGTTAATTACTTCAATGGCCGAAATGTATTTGTCCAAATAAAAATCGCTGTAATCTGGTGTGCCAACCTGGCCCTGTTTATAGTCGGTGCATGCAGTGTTGTTAATGTATTTTACTTTGCCATCAACCAGCGTAAAAGTGCGTTTTAATTCATCAATGGTTTTATTGCCTTCAATATGCTGCAATAAAATTTCAACCGGAGCTTCGCCATCATCCAAAGTTATAAAATCATAAAATTCAAAAACCCGTTCATCAGATAAAGAGCGCAGTTCGGTATTGGCAAAACCGCCGCCCATAGCTACTTTAACCGATGGGCAATTTTGCTTTATCCAATGGCCGCATCGTAACGATGTATATAAATTACCCGGAAATGGAACAGAAATGGCAACCATTTTTGGTTGTAGCATTTCCATCTTTTGTCGTAAAATATCAATCAATATTTTATCAAGATAAGTATATGGCTGTTGCAGCGTATTGTACAATCCATCAAAACTATTAGCGCTTCTGCCAAGCCTTTCTGCATAGCGGCTAAAGCCAAAATGTTCATCAACTGTTTCTTTAATAAGGTCTGAGAGATCTTCGAGATACATTGTTGCCAGGTGTTTGGCTTTATCCTGCGTTCCCATGTTACCAAAAGCCCATTTTAAATCATCGAGTTGTGCAAACCGTTCAGCTTCCGGTAAAAAAGCACGCTTGCAAATGAGGTGTGCAAGGGTGGCACTCTTGCCTTGCAAAAACAACATCACAGCTTCAATTGTATTTATGTAATCGTCTTGCAAAGCAATCATTCGTGCTGCATTTACCGAGTGCTCTTTTTGAAGCGCATTAATTTCTGCAAACAAATTTTGCAAACCTTTTTTTGAAAACAGTGCTACCGTAACTTCAATCCCCAGATCGGCCTGAAAGGATTTGATTCCTTTTGTATTGAGAAAACCCTTCAGGTAAGCCGTAGCCGGGTAGGGCGTATTTAGCTGGGTGAATGGGGGTGTTATTAAAAAAACGGTTGTACTCATCGGGTGCAAAAATATTCCTTAATAGTGGGATAAATATAGTTACACGAATTTTTACCACGAATTACACGAATTACACGAATTAAGAAAATTAGTGTAATTCGTGTAATTCCATTTAATTCGTGCATTCTGTTTTAAATTGCAGCATGACTCCAGAAAGAAACGAACGCCTTACAACTGTTTTAAACAAACGCCAGCCCGATTTAACAGTGTTGCTTGAAAATGTTTCTGATCCGCACAATATATCTGCAGTAATGCGAACCTGCGATGCAGTTGGCATGCAGGATATTTATATTTTGAACACCAAAATTCCGGCGCACAAAAAGTGGGGAGCAAAAAGTTCATCCAGTGCAGCCAAATGGCTTACGGTACATCAGTTTACGGATGCCAATGCCTGTTTTGCAGAATTGAGAAAGCGGTACACCAAAATTTATACTACCCATTTAAGCAGCGATGCCGTTGGTTTGCACGATTTAAATTTAACCGAACCGGTTTGTTTGGTTTTTGGCAACGAACATAGCGGTGTTAGTGAAGATATTATTGCTATGGCTGATGGAAACTTCATCATACCGCAGGTTGGCATAATAAAATCGTTGAATATTTCAGTTGCATGTGCGGTAAGTTTGTACGAGGCTTTTCGCCAAAAGAACAATGCCGGGCATTATGATCATGTAAAACTGGAGGGGGAGCAATTATCAAAACTCAGGGAAGAATGGGGGTTTTTAGAAGATTGATAAGCGGCCTCTCTATTCTCCTTCATTTCCAATAACTTTATCGCATCAAAATTAATTGTATGAAGAAAATATGTCTCCTGGCATTGCTTTTTGTAAGCTTATTTACATCAGCCCAAAATAAAAAACCTTTAAATCATTCCGTTTACGATGGCTGGAAAAGTGTTGGCGAAAGGCTCATCAGCAATGATGGCCAGTATGCAGTGTATGCTATTAACCCGCAGGAAGGTGATGGTTATTTGATAGTTCAGAATCTTGCAACGCAAGAAAAAAAAATAATTCCACGTGGTTATGGCGCAGTGATAACTGATGATAGCCGCTTTGTAGCTTTTAAAATAAAACCCATCTTTCAGGAAACACGCCAGGCAAAAATTAAAAAGAAAAAAGCCGATGATATGACCAAAGATTCAATCGGCATTGTGGAATTAAGTAAAGAAGGAATTTTAAAATTTGCAAGAGTAAAAAGTTTTAAAATACCCGAAAAGTGTTTTGCTTATGTAGCCTATCAACTGGAAAAGCCTTTGCCTGATACTTCAAAAAAAACAAAAAAACCGCTTGTTGATTCTTCCAAAGCGAATATAGATATGCTTGTTAAAATGGCCGATTCTGTTATTCGTAAATCAATGGAATCTGTGAATGCACAAAATCTTACCAAGGAAGAAATGATCAGCGCCGCCAATAAAGCGGTTAAAGAAATTATTAAAAAAAGTAAAGATGAAACGTATGTGGCGGAAGATGTTGTAAAAGATGCTGATGGAGATGATGCTTCAGGTGCCGGCGCAACAACAGAAGGAACTGATTTGATTGTAAGAAGGTTAACTGATGGCAAAGAAAAAACTTTTAAACTGGTGAGTGATTATACGTTTGATAAAAAAGGAACAAAGCTGGTAATAAAAACAACTAAAGCCAGTAAAGACAGCAACAGCGTGGCTTTTCTGTTGCTTTATAACCTGGCAACCGATAAAACCGACACCATCATGCGCAACCTGAACGAGGCAAAAAATTTCAGCTTTGATGAAGAAGGTACGCAACTTGCTTTTGTTGTTGAGCGTGACAGCAGCACCAAAGCCTTGCAAAAATTTTATAAACTCTGGTATTACACAAACACACAGGATAGTGCAAAATTAGTTGCAGAAAAAAATACCGTTGGTATGCAGCTCGGTTTTACCATCAGCGAAAATGCGGCGGTAAAATTTAGTCGGGATGGCAAAAAATTATTCTTCGGTACTGCACCCATCGCAACTGCAAAAGATACTACCCTGGTTGATTTTGAACTGGCACGATTGGATGTATGGCATTATAACGATGATTACCTGCAACCACAGCAACTTAAAAATTTAAGTAACGAACAAAAGCGCAGTTATATGGCTGTGATGAAACCCGGCGATGATAAAGTTTTGCAATTGGGGGCCGATGATGCCGAAAATATTACATTAGTTGATGAGGGCAATGCAGATTGGGTACTTGCCGAAAGTACAAAAGGCAACCGCATTGCACAACAGTGGGAGGGGCGTACCAAAACAAATGCTTATGCAATTAATACAACAGATGGTAGCAGGCGATTGATAAAAGCAAATTCACTTGCCAATTTTAATGCATCGCCTGGCGGTAAATATGCCTATTGGTACGAGCCTGATACTAAAAATTATTTTACCTGGAGCGGTGCAACGGGCATCACCCAAAACATCAGCGATAAAATTAAAGAACCCTTGTATGATGTGGAGAATGATGTACCCGATTATCCGGGCCAGGTGGGCGTTACAGGCTGGACAGCCAATGACAGATACATTCTAGTCAATGATGTGTACGATATATGGCAGGTTGATCCCGATGCTGCAGAACAACCAAAAAACATTACTAATGGATGGGGTAAGAATGCAAAGACAGAGCTTGCCTATATCCGTTTCGATAGAGAAAAACGTTTTATAGAACCTGATGAAATAATAGTTTTACGTGCTTTGAATAAATTAAGTAAATACGCAAGCTTTTATTCCAAAAAGGTAAATGAAACAGGCGATCCAAAATTTATTTCCGGCGGGCCTTATGGGTTTCCATCGGTTTTAAAAGCAAAAAGTGCCAATACATATCTTGTGCAGAGAACGAATGTGAGTGAGTCGGAACTTTTTGCAGGCAATGATTTGGCTGCAGTAAATAAGCTTACAGATATTGCTGCCCAACAAAAAGATTACAACTGGCTTACAGCCGAACTAGTAAGGTGGAAAATGTTTGATGGCAAAATGAGCGAAGGCATTTTGTACAAACCAGAAAATTTTGATCCAAAGAAAAAATATCCGGTTATCTTTTATTTTTACGAACGTGATGCAGATGGATTGTACAATTATCGTGGGCCTGCGCCAAGTGCATCCACTGTTAATGTACCTTGGTTTGTAAGCAATGAGTACTTAATTTTTGATCCCAATATTTATTACAAAGATGGTGAGCCTGGCAACAGTGCTTATAACAGTGTTGTAAGTGCGGCAAAATATTTATCAAAAATGCCTTGGGTTGATAGTACAAGGATGGCGATACAAGGGCAAAGCTGGGGCGGTTACCAGGTTTCTTATCTGGTTACCAAAACTAATATTTTTAAGGCTGCCTGGGCTGGTGCACCGGTTGCCAACATGACGAGTGCTTACGGTGGAATCCGCTGGGGCACTGGCTTAAACCGTCAGTTTCAATACGAGCATACACAAAGTCGCATTGGTGCAACGCTCTGGAAGCGGCCGGATCTGTACATTAAAAATTCACCCTTATTTGCAGCCGATAAAATTACTACACCACTTGTAATTATGCACAACGATGCCGATGGTTCTGTTCCCTGGTATCAAGGAATTGAATTTTTTACAGCCCTCCGCAGACTTGATAAAAAGGTATGGTTGCTGGAGTATAATGGCGAAGATCATAATCTTGTTGAAAGAAAAAACCGCAAAGATCTATCGGTAAGGCTTGGCCAGTTTTTTGATTATTATTTAAAGGATGCCAAACCTGCCAAATGGATAAAAGATGGTTTGCCTGCAACTGATAAAGGAAAAGATTGGGGACTGGGACTTGAGTAACTTAAAATTACCTAAGTATCTGATTTTATAAGGCCGGCAATTTGCCGGCCTCTTCCGTAAAAAAAATCGGCTATACCTGCCAGTTAAGAGTGGTTACATAAAATTAATGCAGGAATATATTTGCTTTTAAGATTTTAATGTATACCTTGTGCCTGTGTTCAAACTGTTTATTTAGTCCAATCTTATATAAATCCCAAAACAAACTGTTTCATTCTTTATTTCCTATGCTAACTGAAAACTGTTAGTGACTCCCCATCATTATAATCTGAACTCATTTTAATTAATGAGTAACCATTTAATTATTAAAACCACGTATTATTTATTATTAATAAAACCATCAACATGAAAAAAGTAATTCTTTTACTGGCTTTCTCAAGCCTGTTAAGTACTTTATTATTTGCCCAAAGCAGCCCTGAAGGAATGAATTATCAGGCAGTTGCACGGAATTCAAAAGGAGAGATACTGGCCAATCAGCCCATTGCACTAAAAGTGCTCCTTTTCAGTATGCAGAGCAGCGGAAAAAATGTGTACTACAATGAGGTACACGATGTAATAACAAGTGCCACAGGAGTTTTTAGCTTGGTGGTTGGTAAAGGAAAGAAAGAAAGTGGCGTTTATGAAAATATTCCCTGGGCACTCGAAAATGTATGGATGGAAGTATCCATTAAAAGTAAAGGGCAGGGAGATTTTGCTGTTATAAGTAACAGCAGATTACTTGCAGTGCCTTATGCGTATCATGCACTTACAGCCGAAAAAATTACCGGTCAGCAAATAGGCAATGCACAGGGAGGTGTACCCTCGCAAAACTGGAGCTTATTTGGAAACAGATCAAGCAACCCGGTTACGGATAAACTGGGAACTACAGATTCTGTTGACCTGGTAATAGTAACCAACGACCTTGATAGACTGCGTATTTATGCAAACGGAAATATTTTTATAAAGAAAAGTCTTCTCATTGGCGCCAACTTAACAGTTGACTCCAGCGCATACCTTAACAGGCTTGGCGGTTCAACCATTAATTATGGTCCGCTTACAGTTGACAGGCAAAGCCCCACATTATTATCCGGTACATTAACCGTTGATAAAGCAACAGATTTAAACAGCTCATTAAATGTAGATGGTATTACCGACCTGAACAGCAAACTGAATGTAAATAATAACAGTCCATCAGTACTTACAGGAACATTGCGTGTTGACGGGATTACTGATCTGAACAATGCACTCAACGTAAACAATGTAAGTCCAACAGTACTCACAGGTACTTTAAGAGTTGATAAGGACGCTAGTTTTTATGAGAAAATAAAAATATTATCAACTCACCAAACCGATACTTCTGGCATTTCACCCACAGGTGCCTTACAGGTAGGCGGTGGCGCTTATATTGCAAAGAATTTGTACATCGGCGGCATTGCTAAATTTGGCGGACCTGCTGCTTTTGGTGGAGCAGTTACGATCACCGATCCTTCTGAATCAGTAAGCACTTCAACCGGTGCATTGATGATCCCTTATGGTGGCGTGGGTATTGGCAAACGTTTGAATGTTGGAGGAGGTGTACTTTTTCAAAGCACATTGGGGGTTGCAGGACTAACATCTTTGAATGATATAACACAATCTACCGCTACCAATAATGGGGCATTGGTACTTGCAGGTGGAGCCGGCATTGGTAAAAATGTAAACATAGGCGGTAACCTCACAACAACAGGTATCACTACACTCAATAGCACATTAAATGTAAATGCAGGCAGCAGTTTTATTGCCAGTTTTGTAAACAGTACCGATGCAAATGGTATCAGCATACAGGTGGCTGCACCAACACCTGCCAATGCCAACAACTTTATTGAATTCAGGAACAGCGGCGGAAATGTTGTGGGTCGTATTGAAGGTGAAAATTCCATTGAACTTGTAAATAATGATGACTATAAAGTAGAAAAAAAATCCCTTGACCTGGCCGTAACCATGGCAACCATTGATGTGGTTACTGGAGGAATAGGCGTAATTATGGCCGGTGTTGATCTGGTTGGTGCTGCAAGTTCTTCAACTGCCTGCGCTGGTTTAGGCGTTTGTGTTACAGCTCCGGTTCCTTCACTGATCGTTGCTGCAGGTATCAACCTGGCTACAGCAATTGCCGACGAGGTTTCGGTAGCCATTGGTTTAGATGATGCCATTACTCAAAGAAATTATTTTGTAAGCACTGCAGCTTCTAATGTAGGTGTTACATATCAGTCTGGCAGTGGTGACTATGCAGAGTGGTTACCTAAAGCAAATCCATCCGAAAAATTTAAGGCAGGTTATATTGTTGGTATGAAGAACGGTAAGATATCGCTTAGTTCAGCAGGTGCCGATAAATTATTTGTCATATCCACTAAACCGATCGTATTGGGTAACACCCCCGACGAAGGTAAGGAAGCAGGCTACGAAAAAGTTGCCTTTATGGGCCAGGTACCTGTGCACGTTATCGGTAAAGTAAATGCAGGTGATTATATTCTTCCTTCTGGATTTAATAATGGTTTTGCCAAAGCAGTTGCTCCTGATAAAATGAAGGCAGAAGATTATGCAAAGATCGTAGGTATGGCCTGGTCATCTTCAGCAAGTGAAGGAGCCAACATGGTGAATGTGGCCATAGGTTTAAATACCGGTGATATCAGTAAAGTGGTAGCCGAGCAAAGCAAAGAAATCAGTGAATTAAAAAGCCAGATCAGTGAGATCAATAACACATTGGCGAAACTTGCTTCGGGAGTTAAAGAACCTGCAACTGTTGTGAAAACAGATAATGGAGTAAAGACCCCGGTATTTAATCCCAGCACTAAAGATCAGCACCCGGTTGACTTTATAAAGCAGGATGCAAGTACAATTGTTTATTTTGATATTACCACAGAGCAAACCACAACCATGCTGGAAATGGCGCAAAAGTTATTTGTTGAAAAAGGTGGTGATGTAAATACACATCCTTTCTGGAAAAAAATAGATACTGATCCCGGTTATAAAGATGTAATCATGAATGAGATTAAAAAAACATTCAGGAACGGTATGCACACGCACCAGGAGATAAACAGTAAAAGCAGCCTGCAGTCTAAACACTAAGAACAAAATAAATATGTGCTGCAATAATTTTTATATGTTTCCTATCAGGTTCCAAACGAATATTCAGTCCGCTATGCGGAGCCAGAATTAAATTATACTATTATGATGAATCTATTTTGCCATGAGGTATCAAAGAAAATAAGATCTCTTTTATTGGTTGGTTGTATGCTGTTTGCCGGTTATGTGCAAGGCCAGCAGTCAACCGTATTACCCAATAATTCATCTTATTCAAATAAAAGTGGTCCGCAGGGTGCTTTACGCTATCAGCGTGGGTTTTACCTGGTTACACCTGCAGAGATGAACAGCTCGGGGATCACCAACGGAATGAATATTAACTCGATTGGCTTTACAATCGGCAGGGCCCAAAATGATACAACCAAGGGGCAGTTCAAAGTGTATCTGCAAAATACAACCAACCAGGTTAGCCGTGCCGACACCGGTTGGAATACATTGAGTACCACAACCAATGAATATTATGCCACGGGCTTGTTTCCCGGAAGATATGAATGGCAGGTAAGGGCCAATTGTTCTGCCAGTTCCGCTTTTACATCCAGTGTCTTTTTTTCCAATGATGAACTTTCGGGTTGCAATAATCCTTATAACCTTAATACAGTTTCAGTTTCAACAAACTCAGCAACATTAACCTGGGAAGCACCTGCTTCACCTACTTTTGTGCAGTACCGGGTTGAATATACAGCCTTGGATGCAATCAACTGGATTGCTGCAACAACCACAGATACTTTTTACAATGCATCCGGACTTATTGCCGGCAAATCTTACCAGTGGCGGGTTAAAACAGTTTGTACTACAGATTCATCTGCTGTTAACTACGGTAATTTTTCAACAACTACTGCAACAGGATGTAATGTAGTTACCGGGCTTGCTTCAACAGTAACACAGGATTCATTGGTAGCTTTATCATGGACTGCCGACACTACTGCCAGCTTTTATGAGATACAATTCAGAAGAACAGGAACTGATCCTTGGTCGAGTTCGATCTCCTTTACCAATTCAGCCAACCTGATATTGCCTGCTGGTACATCTTACCAATGGCGGGTTCGTATAAGTTGTGGAGGTGCAGCCAAAGGTTCATTTACTGCTTCTACATTTATTACAGGTGGTACGCCGGTTTGTTATGAACCTATTAATCCAACAACCAGGCAAATTACTTCATCATCAGCTAAATTAACCTGGGTGCCTGTTATAGGTGCTACAGGTTATACCATCAGGTACCGGTTAAAGAATACGATCAGCTGGACCAATGCAATTACACCTATGACACTTACATGCGATAGTGTGATTGCTGTGCCTGATACAACAGGTGCTTATAATATCCCATTTCATGGAGGAGGAGCCTTTACCTACAATGGCGGAGGTGTTTATATTGCCTGGGAGTATTCAAGACCATCAGGCCCTTTATCAACTTCAAATTTAACATTGAGCACCAGCCGCGGTACAAGCATTCAGGGAGCAAGCGGACAGGATTCTGTAACCTATTTACTCAGCATGGTAAGCAGGGCAGATACAGGTTTAACTGGCCTTCCAAACATTCTTGGAGAAACTAGGTTACGACCCGAAACAAGACTGGGGTCCTCCGGTCTTAAAGACAGTGTTGCTGTTGTAGCTGTTTATGCCTTGGGTATGACGGTTCCTAAGTTTCAGTCACCAACACCTATAGCCGCTTTAATTGAAAACAAATCGGCAACAAATAAAAATTACAATGTTACACTTACAGTAAAAGAAAAACTATCAGGTGCGGTACGATATACCAATACACAGAATGTTGCGGTTACAGCAACAGATACTGCTTTGGTTTCTTTTAATGGATGGTCACCGTCAATGCTGGAAAAAGATTCCATATTTATCTCTGTACCAACAGAGCCAAATGAAAATGTAATTAATAACAACAGCAAAGCTTACCAACAGGAAGTGAATACTTCGCTGCTTGCCTATGACGATGGCTCACCATTGGTTTCGCAGGCAGGATTTGGAACTGCTGGAGGCTTATTATTGAACAAACATAAAGTACAGGGTTGCGGACAGGTAATTGCTGCGAAAGTATATTTAACAGAATCAGCACAGGGCAAGTCTTTATATGCCGTGATCAGGAATACCGCAGGAACAATCGTTGCCCAATCACCTGCATTTACTGCAGGCAGTGCAGACGTAAATAAATATCATTCATTTTATTTTACCAACCCGGCATCGTTTGTAAATGAAGATTTTTATATCGGCATTGCACAAGCAGCTTCTGCCACTGCATACTACCCGGTAGGTGCACAGTGGGAAGATGCACAAACACGAGATGGGGCATATTATCATGCCAATCTGGATGGAACAAATTTAACCGATCATCCCGAAGGTGGAAGGCTAATGATAAGAGCAGAGATTGTTCCTTCATCAGCAGAACCATTTATAAGTGGTAACCTTACCTTATGTTCGGGAGGTTCAAATACTTTAACAGCCGGCAGTGCGGTGACACGCTTTGCTAACAGTGTTATCGGTTATAGCAGCCAGAATGCGGCCAATGATTACAGTGCTGCACAGGCACTTGGTTCACCCAATGTTTACCCGGCTTATGCATTGAGTCCCAATTCATGGGTAAGTGCTACTGCACAGGGCCAGCGTGAATATCTGGTGTTGGGTTTTGCAAATCCTGGTAAAATTAATTTTGTGGATATTTATGAAACTGCAAACCCCGGTGCTGTAGATTCCATCTTTGTAAAAAATCCAACCACATTAAATTTCGATTTGGTTTATTCAACAACTGCTGCAGCAGCGCCATTGGCAGCCAGAAAAAATCACATCAGTTTCACCGAAACAACATTTGATGTTTCGGAAATACGCATTGCCATTAATTCACCGGCAGTTGCTGGTTATAATGCCATTGATGCGGTGGGTATTGGAAAAGATACCGTACCGGGAACATTCAGTTCGTATTTATGGACACCCGGTGGAGAAACAACACAAACAAAAACGGTTAATACTTCCGGAGTTCATACGTTAACAGTAACCAATGGCAGCGGCTGTACATCTTCAGCTTCTGTTACGGTTGTTAATGCAGTAACAACGGCGCCAGTAATTACTGCCGGCGGACCAACATCATTCTGTCCCGGTGGCAGCGTGGTACTTACATCAAGCATAACATCAGGCATCACCTGGAGTACAGGTGCAACAACGCCGAGTATTACTGTTAACAGCGCAGGCTCTTATACGGTTACTTACAATGGTGGTGCATGTGGTGCATTAACATCGGCACCGGTAGTTGTAAGTATCAACCCTGTGCCAACTGCAACCATAACCGGTTCGCTGCAAATTTGCCTTGGTAATCAAAATCAATTAGATGCAGGTGCAGGTTTCAGCAGTTATTTATGGAGTACGGGTCAAACCTCACGAACCATTTTGATCAGCACTGCAGGTATTTATTCTGTTACGGTTACCAATGCTTCAGGTTGTAAAGCCAGTGCAAGTGTAACAGCCACTTATGCAACATTGCCTTCGCCGGTAATTGCCGGTAATTTAAGTTTCTGTCCCGGTGGTTCAACCATATTAGATGCAGGTGCAGGTTACAGCAGTTACCTGTGGAGTACAGGAGCTACCACCAGAACAATAACTGTTTCAACTACCGGAGGTTTTAGTGTTACCGTAACCAATGCAGGCGGCTGTACAGCATCCACATTAGTAACTACTTCCTTATTTACGCCTCCTGTTCCTGTAATATTGGGAGCTGCAGGTTTCTGTGCAGGAAGTTCAACAATATTAACTGCGGCTGCGGGTTATGCATCTTACCTGTGGTCAACCGGATCAACATCATCATCCATTACTGTAAACACAGCAGGAATAAAATCTTTAACTGTTACTGATATTAATGGTTGCACCGGATCCAATTCAATTGCTGTTGCAGTATTTGCAAGTCCGGCACCTGTTATTTCCGGCACACTTTCATTTTGCGGTGGTACAAGTACAACGCTTAATGCCGGTACGGGTTACAGCAGCTATTTATGGAGCACGGGTGCAACAACACAAACCATTAATGTAAATACAGTTGCTACGTTTACTGTTACAGTTACCAATTCAAATGGTTGCAGTGCATCCGCCAGTGCAACCACTAATAACACGGGTAGTTTGCCTGCAGTACCAGGGCCAATATCCGGTACGGCGATAGCGAATTGCAATACAAGCGGTAATGTATATTTCATATCTGCAGTGCCCAATACCTCACATTATGTTTGGACAGTTCCATCGGGGGCAACTATTGCCAGCGGACAAGGAACCACATCTATTTCTGTGAATTTTGCTGCCTCTTTTCAGGGAGGAAATATTGTGGTAGCAGCATCCAATGCCTGTGGCCAAAGTCCGTCGATCGTACCGAGAAAATTATTTGTGCAGTCATTGGCAAATAACCCCGGTTCAATATCCGGCCAGGAATCAGGCTTATGCGGACCAACAACCAAAACATACAGTATTGCTTCCGTGCCGTTGGCTACATCCTATACCTGGTCGGTACCGGCAGGGGGTAGCATAGTAAGCGGCCAAGGTACAACGTCAGTTAGTGTGTTATTTGGTGCAGGATTCAGTTTTGGCAACATCTGTGTAACCGCCAATAATGCCTGCGGCAGTACAATTCCGTCCTGCAAATTGTTAACCGGTGTTTCACCAACGCCTGGTACAATAAGAGGACCAACTTCCGTTTGTAAAAATCAGTCGAACCTAATGTATGAAATTGATCCGGTTGCAGGCGCTACTTCCTATACCTGGACGGTGCCACAATCTGCACAAATTTCTTTTGGCCAGGGCACAACAAATATTGTGGTTAAGATGGGGCCTAATGGTGGCAATGTTACGGTTAAAGCCAACAGCGCCTGTGGCAGCAGTGCATTAAGGACATTGCCGGTTACAGTAAATACCTGTTTTACTGCACGGCCAACTTATACCATGCAGGAAATAAGACCTGTACCCGAAATAGTTGCCAGCTATGGAGGATCGGCAACTTCAGGTAATTTGTATTTTGAATGGACGCTTGGCGAACCTCGTATAGAATTGGTGAGCAAACCAGGCTTCCTCTTTACACAGGGCTTTCATCAGCCTTTGGTATATACTATTCCGGTTAAGCAAGTTGATACTGCGGTATTGCTTGCCTCAGATAAGATCAGGATCATGGTGTATCCTAACCCGGTAAGTACAGTATTAAAAGTTAATATTGAAACGCCGGATACCAGGCCGCTTGTGGTTGATGTGATGGATGTGTACGGCAGGCTGTTACAGCGTAAGAGTCTTGCATCGGGCATGACTAAGCAGCGAAATAAACACGTGGTTGAATTCATCATGACGAACTATAGCAGCGGTTCTTATTTCCTGGTTGTAAGAGACATCGACGGAACAATAATTAATACCGTTAAAGTGGTTAAAGCAGATTAACCGGTTTTATAAGTAAAACTTAAAAGGGGATCACGGCAGTAAAAAGTGCCGAGGTTCCCTTTTGTTTTGCCATTAAATGCTTAACTGTAATTGTGTATATTTACGCTTCAGTTTTTAACAGATCAATATTTACTTATTCAAACATTATACATGACGAAATTTCTCATTACCATTTCTCTCTGTTTAATTTGTTCCTTTTCTTTTGCACAATCAAAATACACTACCAGAGACAGTATTAATATGTTTTGCGATAAAGTAATGCAAACTTTGGTAGATGGCAAATACTCAACTGCCGTGCAAATGTTAACAAAAAAATCTGTGTTAGATGCCAGCGTAATAAACAGCATTGATAAAACCCTCAATGATCAGATGCCCAACATTTTACCTTACTATGGAAAAATACTTAGTTACGAACTTGTTGAAGAAAAAGCACTGAAAAATGTATTGGTTCGCAAAAGATATATTTTAAAGTTTGAAAGTTATTTTCTGAGTTTTGATTTTGTGATTTATAATAATGGCACAGGTTGGACAGTGTCGCACTTTTATTATAAAGACGAAACAAAAGAACTTTTCTAATTAGCAATTTGCATTGGCTTTCTGTTTATGCAGCTTAACAAATTGGTATGTTACCAGATTCTGATTTTATAAGAAACACTAGCCTTGGGAAGATATTTTTAACTTTAAGTATCCTTGCCTTTTTCTTCTGGCTATCAGGTAATATTTTTAATATTTACAAGTTTGCCTTTATTGGTGCAGTTTTCGAGATTGCCTGGTTGCCTATGCTCGCTATTTTATTTTTATTACCAGTAGCATCTTTTATTTTCTGGAGTAGGGATAAATTCGTGATCAGGTCGTATTATCTGTATTCAATAATTATATCAGTAACAACCATGGCATTGCTGTTTTTTTTCAAATAAAATAATTTCCATCAGCAAATTGTTATGTACAAAGTAAAAAGATTGGCATCTGATACATTAAAAATAGCAAAATGAAAATACAGGTTGATGAAATGATAAGTTTAGAATTTCTGGAAGAGATACATGCAGAATCTCTGCTTAACCTTGTTAATGCCAACCGGCAATATTTAAGAGCATGGCTGCCATGGGTTGATCACATGCAAACTGTTGCCAATTTTACAAACTATATCATTGATACAAAAAAACGTGCTGCCGAAAAAACTGATTTTGGTTATGCCATTATTATTGATAAAAATATTGTTGGCCGCATTGGTCTGCATCATATCAATCACGCAAACAGCATTGGTGAAATCGGCTACTGGCTTGCCGATGGTTGGCAGGGCAAAGGAATCATGATTAAGAGTTGCAACGCCCTCATCAATTACTGTTTTAAAGAACTGGGCTTAAACCGTATTGAAATTAAATGTGGTATCGGCAATGAAAAGAGCGGTGCTATTGCAGAAAAACTTCAGTTTAAAAAAGAAGGAATTTTAAAGCAGGCCGAAATGTTGAACGGAAAGTTTATTGACCTCTATCTCTATGCCATGTTGAAAGAAGAATGGCAGGTAATCAACCCTTAATAATGTCGTTAATGATATTGATATGATGTTTGGTATGCAGCTTCAGCATTTTAATGGTATCCTTTAAATTTAAATTTCCAAAATAAGGGTGTGTAAAAAAATGGCGTGGCTCTAAAGTATGCAACACTTCAATTCTGTTTTTCAATAACTCAAAATCCTTTTTCAATACATCTGCATTGAATGTCTCTTTAGGCATAACCCTATCTGGTGCTTTTGCTTTTCCCCTTGGAATTTTGTTGCGTGTGTAAACTATAAATTTAAGTAAGCTGAATTTGAATTTGTAATCTGCCGGGTTCGATTTTTCCACTGAATTTATTATTTGCAAAGCAACCAGCAAACTGTGCTGGATATGCCAGCCAACGGCTGTTTTAGACACAGACGTATTTATTTTTTCGCAATGCGCTATTTTTGTTTCCAATTCATTTATCAAAGCTGTTAATTGGGTCATTGGCAGTAAGTGGCTTTATATTTTTGTGTGTAAAGATAAAGCGGCTTTCTCAAAAGTGCCGCAAATTTAAACACAGCTTTTATTTACTACACTTTAATTGCCTGCTGCTTTTTATGTTGCCTGTTTGATAAAATAAGTAACAACCCCATTACCGCCAGTGAAATTAATGAAGAAGTTAACCTGCTGAAAGCCAGTCCGCCTTTCTCCAACGGCTTGGTTAAAAAATCGCCGAAAGTTGCGCCAAACGGACGTGTAAAAATAAATGCTATCCAGAATAAAACAATGTGGTTAATGCTGGTGTAATAATGTATCAGTACCACTACCAGTATAATAGCACCGGTAATAATGGCGCCATACAAATAATTTAGGCCAATATTATCGCTTAAAAAATCCCCAAAAGCGGTACCCAAACTGTTGGAGAAAAGTATGGCCACCCAATAATAAATTTCCTTGTTTTTTTCGGTGATGGGATACACCTCCAGCGAATTGTATTTTTTGTACCACAAAAATAAAGTGAGGAAAAGACCAGCTACCAGTAATAAACTTCCCCATGCATAACCCAGGTGCAGACTTCTGTCAATAAAGTCTGAGATCTCTGTACCCAACGTGGTGGTGCCAATTATTACCAGCCAGTAAATTGCCGGTACATATTTTTTAACCGATAACTGCGCTATTAAAACAATTAAAAAAAATGCAGCTGTAATGGCTATACCGATGGCATAACCCAGGTTCAGCGTCATAGATAAAAAGTCGCCGAGGGTTTCGCCGAGCGTGGTGGCTACAATTTTCATCAGCCAGAAAAGGATGGTTATTTGTGCTACTTTGTTAAGCGCTTGCCGGTTGTTCGTAATGTTCATGCTGTTAAAACTGGGGTTTAAAATGTATCATCCTGCTGTTAAAGTAGTGTGTAACAATTAGCCTGCCAAATGAGGGTAGTGGTTTAGGAGCGTTGTTGGCGAAACGCCAACATGGGTATTTTGTTACCAACATTTGTTCTTTGGGCGGCAACGTTGCGAACTTGTTCTGTTTTTAATCCTTTTTAGTAAAAAGGATTAAAAATCACTCTTGTACGGCATCGCATTATTGAGCTTTTATCGAAATGGATTTTGAATTGTGAGACAGAAAACATTTGGAAATGTTCGTTTTAGTTCCTTCTTGAAATTTTAGAATTTATCAGTTCGAACAAATCCTTCTCAATTGATTTTGGAATATTTTTTTTGACCATGCTTAAAGCCGGTTTTTTACTTTCATTCAAGAAGAAGAAAACAAAATTTCCGTATTCATAATAATGAGAAAAAGCAATCCATTTTAATTCTAATAGCATTTCTGGGTCGCAATATTTTATGTAGTCTTCAGTAAAGACAATTTCACGTATAGCAGTAGGGTTAATATTGTATTTATCAATTCGAGCTAACAAATTCTTTTTTGTTTCTTTTTTTGACTGATAAATATTTAGGAGTTGTATAAGTAACAATAGAAAACAGGCTAATCCAAAAGAACTTATAAAGAGCGATATTGATTTCCCTTTTAAGTAGTAGAGTAATCCAAAGGCAAAATAAACAAGACAACAAATTGAGTACGTCTTTACATTATTAAAAGCCTCCTTTGATGAAAATTTCCACAGAGTTAAACATTCTTCAAGATATGTTTCATTAAACTTTCCGGTAATTTTGAACTCCATTTGTTTTATCGATTGATTTCAGAGAATGCTCTTAAAAATGGCTACCAACTAATAAATGTATACATGTTTTCATTTCAATTACAACATGCATATTAATAGATTTTAAAACAATCGCTTTCACAAAACGCAGTTAAAGCTCCCCAATGGTATGCCGTACAAGTGAGTGACACAACGATGTAAAATCAGGGAACAAATGTTTGTCCCCCCAAAAAAAATCCCATTTCTCGACTTCGCTCGAAATTAGCATTTACACATCCTTCGACTTCGCTCAGGACTGATTAAATGGTTCTGCTTCCATCAAAATTTTCCAACTCTTTACTAACTGCATTTAAAAATGTGGAACCCAACGCACCATCAATAATGCGGTGGTCGTAACTGAGGGAGATGTACATCATGTGGCGGATGGCAATGCTATCACCCTGCGGGGTTTCAATAACCATGGGGCGCTTTTTAATGGCGCCAACAGCCATAATGGCCACCTGTGGCTGGTTGATAATAGGCGTACCCATAATGCTGCCGAATGTACCCACGTTGGTGAGTGTGAATGTGCCGCCGGTTGTATCATCGGGACGAAGTTTGCCGCTTCGGGCCGCATTGGCCAGGTTGTTTACCTGTTTGGTAAGGCCTGTTAAATTTAACTGATCGGCATTTTTTATAACGGGCACAATTAAGTTACCACTTGGCAGGGCAGTGGCCATACCAATGTTGAGATCTTTTTTTACAATAATTTTATCGCCATCAACACTGCTGCTGAGCATCGGGTATTTTTTAATGCACTTTACAATGGCTTCAATAAACAGCGGTGTATAAGTAATTTTTTCTCCTTCTCTTTTTTCGAAATCTTTTTTTACTTTTTCTCTCCACATTACCAAACCGGTTACATCACATTCGGCAAAACTGGTTACGTGTGCACTGGTGTGCTTACTATCAACCATGTGCTTTGCAATGAGTTTGCGCATGCGGTCCATTTCTATCACCTCTACATTGCCGGTGTAAAATACAGGAACGTTGTTTGTTGTTTGTTGCTCGTTGCTCGTTTGTGAGCCGGAAACTACTGGTAAAACAGAAACCTCTTGTACTTGCTGACTTGCCCCTTGCGGCTTGTGGCTTATAGCTTTATTACCAACATAAGCCAAAATATCTTTCTTACTAACACGCCCATCCTGGCCGGTTCCGGGGATGTTTTCAAGCTCTGCCATGCTGATGCCTTCCTGCTGGGCGATGTTTAAAACCAAGGGAGAATAAAACCGAATTGCTGATTTGCCTGATTGTTCAGATTGCGCTGATGCAATTGGCTGGTAGGGAATTTCTTCTAGTACTTTTGCATCCTCGTACTGTGGTTGTGCCGGAGCAGGTGTTGGCTCGTTGTTTGAAACAGCGGTATTTGCACCCACTCTTATTTTTGCAATTACGGTACCGATAGGCACCACATCATTTTCGTTAAATAAAATTTCTTCAATTACACCTTCGGCGGTAGAGGGAACTTCGCTATCAACCTTGTCGGTGGCGATGTCTAATACGGTTTCATCCTGTTTAATGGTATCGCCTGGTTTTTTGTGCCATTTTAAAATGGTGGCTTCCATAATACTTTCTCCAAGCTTGGGCATTACTAAATCAACTAAACTCATATAATTGTTTAAAATTTGTTTGCAATCGGCTTCAAAGGTAATTATTTCCGATTTAAGTAGTTGTTTGGCCACGAATTACACGAATTTTCACAAATAGTACTGTGCTATTCGTATCAATTAGTGTAATTCGTGGCAAGTATAAATTTTCGCAGCAAATTCAAAGCAGTGGTAGCAGTAAGCTGTATGTTCCGCATTCGATCAAACCGGAAATATAGTTTTTGGGCTTCTAATTTTTCTTTACTACCAACGGCAATCCAAACCGTGCCGGCGGGTTTATCGGGCAGGCCGCCATCGGGGCCCATAATGCCGGAAACCGCAATTACATAATCAGATTTTATGTTTTGCAAAGCGCCCTTAGCCATTTGTAAAACTATCTCTTCGCTTACGGCACCTTTTGTTTCAAGCGTTTTTTTATCAACCTGCAACAAATCTTCCTTGGCCTTGTAGCTGTAACTTATTACACTGCCATCGTAAAATTTTGAGGAGCCAGTAATCGAAGTAAGCAAATGTGCAATGTAGCCACCGGTGCAGCTTTCGGCTGTACACATGGTTTTGCCTTTGGCCAGTAATAATTTGCCAACTACTTTTTCCATTGGTTCATCTAAATCAGTAACTAAATATGATGCAACCAGTACTTTTAATTTTTCAAATTGCTCATTAATTTCTTTTGTGGTAAGATTTGCATCAAAACCTGTTGCAGATAGGCGTAACCTTACCATACCGTAGTTTGGCAGGTAAGCCAGTTTGATATGTTTGGGAAGCGCTTCTTCAAAATCCTGTAT
>JANMBZ010000166.1:0-25929 GCA_031360765.1 Chitinophagaceae bacterium | reverse complement strand
TGTGCTGAAAAATAAAACCGATTATGTCTTTCCGTTATGATAGCCACCCAAAGCAGGATGTAATTCAATTTATTAACCTAATAATTGCTTTCAGGAAAAAAAAATCTCCGATCAAATATTTGATCGGAGTTTTTTTGTATGTTTTAAAAGAATATTTTAGTTATCTATCATTAGTTTATTAAGTGCTAATTCATCAGAGGAAATAGGCCATATATATCCTGATTCGCTTGGTGATTTTGAAGGTGCCGAACCTTTTGCAGGGATGGTTTGCAGTAAGCGCATCAGATCATTGTTACGTAACCCTTCTCCCAGAAATTCAATTCTTCTTTCCAGTAAAATAGCATCTATTAACTGTTGTTGTGTGGTAATACCTGTAAATGTAGTTGATGCATCAGAACGCAAACGTACAGCTTTCAATAATTCCAAGGCTTTTGCATTAACCCCTGTATTTGTACGGGCTAAAGCTTCTGCCAGATTAAGCAAAACTTCCGAGTAACGTATTACCGGAGCATAATCTGTATAAGGGTTTGGTGTTTGATATTTTGCCACAAATTTCTTTCCGGCTCCATTGCTAAATGGAAAAACCAAAGTTGTTTTCCTGGTGTCATTAGTACCCCAACCTGCATTACCAATGATACCTGAAGGATTTAATGAATATTCAGCAGCCCCAAGTGCACTTACGTTCCTTATAAAATAAAAGCCCAATTGATTTTGTGTACCAGGATTATCTCCTGCAGTAGCGGTCATTGGTAAAGAAAAAATTGATTCTGTTGTATTATAAGTAGTAAATACAGTTGCAATGTTTGGCTGCAAAGAATCTGGAACGCCAGTTAACGCCTTAAAAGGTGCAGTTGTTTGAGGAGCTAGTTTATTGCCTTCAACCACCACATTCGCATAATCCTGCATACTTAAATAAACCCTTGTTTTAAGTGCAATAGCTGTGTTACGGTTTGCACGTGTTGTATTAAGTTCGTTTGATGCATTGGTTAAAGGAAGATTTATTTCTGCAAAATTTAAATCAATTAATATTTGTGCATAAACTGCTGCAACAGTACTTCTGGCCAAATCAGAAAAACCTGAGCCTTTAATACCAGTTAAACGAAGTGGTAAACCTGGCTTACTTCCATTACCATCAGCAAATGGCCTTGCATAAAGCTGTAGCAGACTATAGTAGCTTAATGCCCTTATCAATCTTGCTTCACCAATGTAATTAGTTGACAAAGCGCTTCCAACTACATTTGTTCCTTTTGCGGCCATTCCGTCAATAAAAAGGTTACAAACATTTATTGTAAAATAAGCCTGAGACCAGAGATTTTTTACCGAGTTTTGTGATGTTCCTGCAGGATTTAAACTCCACACATCTGCGCCAGTAACTAGATTAGTTGTTTCATTTAAAAATTCTTCTCCTCGGATATCGCCGTAAACCTGATACCTGCCTCCATAAAAATTACCATTTTTTAACGCCTGGTACATGGATCGTGCCTGATTTGCAACCCGTTCAGGAGTATCAAAAGCCGTAGCATCAGTTATTGATGTTGGCGGAACAGGAGTTAATAAATCTTTATTACATGAAACAGTTAACAGGCTACATAAACAAAGCCCTAAAACGTATTTAATTTTATTTTTCATATCTATGAAATTTTTAAAAATGTTCAACTAATTAAAATCCGATATTTAATCCTACCAGGAATGTCCTTCCATTAGCAACGGTATTTCTGTCTACACTTGGTGCATTGGAAGTATTTACACCTGAGTTGCTGGATACTTCGGGATCTGGTCCTGGGTATTTTGTAAAGATGTACAAATTTTGTCCGCTTACATAAAACCTTGCACTATTTATCTTTAATTTTTTAATTGACTCAGCAGGTAGATTAAATCCAAGGCTTACGTTTTTAACCTTAACAAAATCTCCTTTAAATACATTAAAATCTGTTGGCAAGCCTGAACCATTAGATACATTATCGCCGTAAACTGGTCTTGGAATATTTGTTATATCTCCAAATTGCTTCCAGGCCGTTAAAACATCAACATCGTTGTTCCAAAAGCGTTGATCGTGCAGGCCTGCATTTGATCCGTAATAAACATAAAAGCCTGCCTGGTAGGTTAGCAATACGTCTAAATCAAAATTTTTGTAGCGGAAGTTATTTGATAATCCGCCATATTCTCTGGGAATTGCGTTATACATTACCGCATCGGCAGCCTGGTTTATAGTGTTTGGTGTGCCGTCTGCTTTATTATACCTTGTTCCATCAGTATTACTCCACTGAAATTGGCCTTGTGCTGTATTTGGAGCAAAGCGGTATAAAATTCTGTTGCCTGCCTGGTTCAGAAAAATACGGCTTCCAGTAGCAGGATCCACTCCACCATTACGAACAACATAGATGCTACCAACCGAATAACCTACTGCAGTACGACTAACAGATTCTAAACCAGAAGTAGCTGCTAAAACCTCTGTTAAACCCGGGGCAAGTTCTGTTACGTTATTCTCGTTCGTTGTGTAATTAAAGCTCGTAGTCCATGTAAAATTTTTGTTACTTACAGGAACCAGGTTCAAAGTAAGCTCAAGTCCCTTGTTATATAATTTACCTGTATTAGAAGGTACGCTTGTTGGCAATCCGGCTGAAGGAGACTGCGGAACAAATAAAATTAAATTGCTGGTCTTGTTTTCATAATAAACAAGATCAAGATTAATGCGGTCTTTAAGTATCCCTATATTAGCACCCAAATCAAGTTTCTTACTGGTTTCCCATTGTAAGTTGTTGTTACCGGCCTGGTTAAATATAAGGGTAGGATTACCTCCATACAAACCTGATCCATAAGTAGAATAAGTAGCAAAATCTCCTATGCCTGCAGTATTGCCAACCTTACCGTAACTGCCATGCAATTTAAACGTACTAAAATGGCGAACTATGCTGTTAAATATCTTTTCTTTTTGAACATCCCATGCAGCAGATATACCCCAAAAAGTTTCTTTGAAAAGTGGCAAAACAGAATATTTATCCTGGCGTAAAGTTCCTTGTATAAAATACTTTTTATTAAAGTCATAAGTTAAACGGCCAAAAACTGAACTAAGGTAGTTTTGCCCTAAAGTAGCTCCGGAAGGGTTATTTATGCCCCATCCCGCTTGTATATTGGTATATACAGGGTCTGAAACGCCTGTACGATTTAAACCGAAGCCGGTTGATGTTCTACGATCCTGTTCAAGGCCGGCTAATGCCCCAACAGTGTGCTTTTGACCGAAAACATAATCAATTTGTGCTGTATTGCTCCAGGTCCATCTTTTGTATTTACCTAAGGTACTGGTAGCAGAACCATTTGCTGCTGCAGCATCTCCATGTATTGGAGTTTGAAATATTTCATTATCTACAAAAAGATAATCAACACCATATTGAGATTTTAAAGCAAGCCAAGGAAATGGTTTAAACTGACCATACACGTTGGACTGTATATGATTGGTTTCACTGTTTGAACGGTTCTGATCAATTGCAACTACTGGATTATAGAATCCTACAGTTACAGAATTATTCATACGACCTACCACATTAAGCCCTAAACCGGGGGTGGTATTATCAATATTATAAGAGCCATCATTTCTATAGGGTGCAATATTGGGTGCAGTTGCCATAACAGTACGCCCTGCCCCCGCAGTTCCAAATGCTTCGCCAGGCAAAGATCCTGATGCAATAGCAGCCTTGTTCAGTTCATTAGAATAAGATATTTTACCACCTACTGTAAATCTTTTATTAAACCTGCTATCAATGTTGATTAAAATATTTTTGCGAACGAAATCATTAGCTTTTACAATTCCTTCCTGTTTTGTATAGCCGGCCGAAAAATAGTAAGAGGTGGTTTCATTGGCACCGGAAATGTTTAAATTATGATCCTGGTTGAAACCCTGGCGGTATATATAATCTGCCCATCTGGTATCAATAGGATTTCCGTCTGGCCCATTAGTTAAAGCAAATTTTGTATAAGTTGATGGAATTGCGGGATTTGTTGAATTTACATTCTGGTTATTTGCTGCAGCCAGATTTTTGTAATCAACATACTGCTGGGCGTTTAATACTTTAGGTACTCCATAAACATTAGTAAAGCCCATAGAAACATTATAGTTAATTTTTGTTTTACCCCCTTTTCCTTTTTTTGTAGTGATAAAAACCACTCCATTAGCGGCACGGCTACCATAAATAGCAGCAGCAGCAGCATCTTTTGCGATATCGATTGATTCAATATCTGCCGGGTTTATGCTGGCTAAAGCATTGCCTGCAGCATTGGTAGAACTAAAATCGCCTACAGGACTTGGTACACCATCAACAATAATAAGCGGGGTTGAGCCACTGGTTATTGAATTAGTACCCCTGATGCGAAATACCGGTGGTGAATTTAATACTCCACTAGGAACAGTTACCTGAACACCTGCAGCCCGACCTGCCAATGCTTGTTCAAAACTTTGCACAGGCTTATCCGCAACAGCTGCACCTTTAATTGAAGACATAGTGCCGGTTACTTCTTTTCTTTTTTGTGTGCCATAACCAACTACCACTACTTCTTCCATTTTAGAATCTGTAGATTTTAGTCCTACATTTATAACAGTATTACTCCCTATTGATTTTGACTGGGAAGCAAAATTTACATAGGTAAAAGTGAGGTTTTTTACTGTAGCAGGTACTGAGATACTGTACATACCATCTTTATCTGTTTGTGTACCTTGTTTACCATTTGGAGAGGTAACGGAAACTCCTTCAAGCGGAGCCCCTTTTTCATCAGTAACCTTACCAGTAACGGTGCGGTTCTGGGCAGCAGCATTTAATACGAATACAAATACGGCCGATACAATTAAAATCAATTTTCTCATTTGCATAATAGTTTATAGCGACAAATATAATCCAGATTCTGTGTAAATATCAAATACTTTGACAATTTTATTGCCCATATCGCTGCTTTTGTTGCTGCTAAAGCTTTTTAGCCACATGTATTCATCATAAATTAATGCGGATGAACAGGTTATGTAAAAAATCAGCCTTTTTTAATTTCCGTACCTTTTCGGGTAAATAAAAGCAGTAAAACCGGTAGCAAAATCAGGTTGGTTAAAGTGGCTACCAACAGTGTTGCAGAAGTTAGCCAGCCAAGCGCCTTAGTGCCTCCAAAACTGCTGCCGCAAAAAATAACAAAACCAGCAATTAAAACCAGGGCAGTATAAACAATGCTGAGGCCGGTGTTTTTTATGGTAGCACTTACCGTTTCTAAAACGTTGTTATTGTAAGTGGGCAACTCCTGCTTATAATTTACCAGAAAGCGTATGGTGATATCAACTGCTATACCCAGTGCTACGCTAAAAACCAATACAGTTGAGGGTTTTAGCGCCACCCCTGCCCAGCCCATAATGCCTGCCGTAATTACCAATGGTATAACATTGGGGATAAGGGAACAAAATAAAATACGTATCGATTTAAACAAATAAAGCATACAAATAGCAATGAGTATAAATGCCCAGAAAATGCTGTCTTTTAATCCGTTTACAATAAACTTACTACCCTCTAAAAAAGTAATGCTGGTACCGGTAAGCTGCACTTTGTAAGTTGCTGTGTCAAATATTTCGTTTGCTTTATGCTGAATACTATCTAATAATACAGGCAGTTTTTGGGTGCCAATATCAGCCATACTCATGCTGATACGCAGGTATTGCTCGGTGCTATCTACAAAAGAACCCATTAATTTGCTTGTGGCAGAGTCGGAAGCCGTCATTTCATTGTTTTTGCGGCGGGCATTTAATTGTACCATTTGTTTGTGCAGATCGTACAAAGGGTTACCAAATGCAGGTAAAGTAAAGGTAGAATCGCCCGTACCCTCGCTTGCTGCCTGGTAAAAAAACTTGATGCCATCTACAACTGAAAGCGGTTTAGCAATGTCTTTTTGATTTACCAGGAAAGAATCTTCAAAGAAAGCAATGGCATGCACATCAACCTTAGGACTAATAATGCCTTTGGGCTTTTTTGTATCAACCACAATCTCCAGTGGCATTACACCGCCGAAATTCTTTTCAAAAAACTTGATGTCGGTATAAATTTTATCAGTTTTGGGTAAATCATCAACGATGTAAGAAACACTCTTCAATTTAAAAATACCTGCCACAGCAAAAATTAAAACAGCGGCGGTAAAACCATACACCATTTTTTTATGATTGAAAACCCATTTTTCAATCTGCAATAAAAAACCGGTTATCCATTTGTTGTTGAGGTATTTTGTTTGAGATGGTTTGGGTGCTGGTAAATAACTTAATGCGGCCGGCAATAAAATAAATGAAATAACAAAGATGATCATAATGCTGATGCCCGCAACCACACCAAACTCCTTTAAAATGGCACTGCGTGTTAACGCAAAAACTGCAAAGCCAATTGCGGCAGTAAGATTGCAGAATAATGTTACCACGCCCATCTTACTAACCATATCAACCAGCGATTTTTCCTTATCGCCCGATTGTATGTAGGAGGTATGGTACTTGTTGATAAAATATATGCAATTGGGTATGCCAATTACCACCACCAGGCATGGAATTAATGCAGTGAGTAAAGTGATCTGGTAACCACACAAATACAAAATACCTATACTCCAAATAACGCCCAAAACCACTACCAGCAAAGAAAGCAGCGTAGTGCTGAAAGAGCGGAAGAAAAGTGCCAGTATAAGTGTACTCAACAAAAGAGAACCAAATAAAAAGTATTTCATTTCATTCTGTATGCGATCGGCAACAACCGTTCTTATTAAAGGCAAACCACTCAGGTGAACTACTGAACCTGTTTTTTCTTCAAACTTTTTTACAGTGTTTATTACATCATTTATTACCTGTGTACGGCCTTTTGAATTAAGCACATCTTTATTAATACGCACCCCCATCAGGTATGCTTTAGCCTGCGGATTATATAACCTTTGTTTGTAAAAAGGAAGATTAAAAAATTCGGCAGCAGCAGTATCCAATGCCTGCTGTGTTTGAATGGAATCTGAAAATATTTTTTGCGCCGTTAGTTTTTCCGTTACCGGATCTTTAACCAGTTTTACGGCCGTTGGGATGCTTAAAATATCCTCAACATACTTTACTTTTTTTAATTGCTGCTGCAGCTCCCGGTAAGCATTAAAGTTTTTAAGATTAAAAAAACTGTCGGTTTGTATGCCGGTAACCAGCAGGTTTCCATCATCTCCAAATTTTTGTTTAAAGGAGATGTATTCTAAATATTTGGCATTATCGGTAGGTATGGCTTTAGAGAACTCGTAGCTCATTTTAACCTTGCTGGCATAAAAACCCATTAAAGCGGTTATCAGCAATAAAAGAATTAATAAAGGCCCTCTGAATTTAAGCACTAATTTTCCCAAACGTTGCCACATATATTAATGGATAATTGATTAACGGATAATTGATAATTGTGCAAAGAAAATCTATTTGCTGCTAATTACGTTAATCCGTTAACCCGTTAATCCGTTAATTTGTAAAGCGTTTGAAGTTATGGAGTCCCTACGGATTAACCAATTAACGGATTAACGGATTAACCATACCATGACTCATAAAACCAAAGGCATTGTATTACGCAGCATAAAATATGGCGAAACCAGCCTGGTGGTTACCATATTTACCGAAATGTTCGGCATACAAACCTATATGGTTAATGGTGTGCGAACCTCCAAAAAATCGGCTTCCAAAGCAAATCATTTTCAGCCAACGGCTATATTGGACCTGGTGGTTTACCACAGCGAAAACAAATCCATGCAGCGGATAAAAGAGTTTTCGTGGGCCGTTTTGTATGACAGGCTGCTGAGCGATGTTATAAAAAACAGTATTGCCGGTTTTATGGCGGAGCTTTTACAAAAATGTTTAAAACAGCCAGAACCCAATGCTGATCTTTTTGCTTTTTGTGAGGAATGTTTTTTAACACTTGACCAGGCCAATAAAACCGTTACCGCAAATTTTGCTTTGTTTTTTACCCTGCACCTTACTCATTTTTTTGGTTTTAGAATGATTGATAATTACAACGAAGAAGAAACAGTGCTTGATCTGCAGGAAGGAAATTTTATTGATCATCAACCCACACACCCACATTTTATGGAGGGAAAAAATGCAGCGCTAACGGCACAATTATTAAAAGTGATGCAACCTGCGGAGCTGGAAGAATTTAGTTTGAACGGTGAAATAAGGAGATTGCTTTTATTACGATACCTGGAATATTATGCCCTGCACCTGCAGGATTTTGGGCAGATGAAAACCCTGCTGGTACTGCATGAAGTATTGTAATGGGTCTGAAGGCTGAAAAACCTTGGGGCACGTTTTTAAAGACTATTTCAAAATTTCATAAAACTTTTCATCGGCAATTTCACTGGCACTTAGTGTAAGGTGAATATTTAAATACTCTTTTATTTTTTTAGCCATCTGCTCATCAAAAATCCTAAGTATAAGCCGGATGTTTGGTTGAAAAGAGCGTGAGTTTAAACCTATTTCCAGGTTAACGGCATCGTTATTTATAACCGACATTAATGCCCGGGCCTCTGCAACATTTGCATCGTCAAGTACTTTTGATAATCTGCCATCGCCAATATAAACATCTGCCCCCAATTGCCTGAAATAATCCAGGTAACGGCCATCTTCATTTTGCTCGATGATGATTAGCTGTTCGCCTTTGCGCAACAGCTCTTCTGCAATAAAATAACCCAGCCGGCCCAGGCCGCATAACACAATGTGATCTTTGTAATGATATTTTTTTCGCCCCAATGCCAGCATGATGCGCTTTTTTAAAACCCGGTCAATGGTGAGTGAAAAAATCATCCATATAAAAAAGGTGGAAGCAAGGATAAGCACCACTACAAATATTTTACTGAATGCATCGGAGTTTATCAGGTTAATATCGCCATAACCAACCGTGGCAACGGTTACAACCACAAAGTAAAGCGAATCAACCCAGGATAATTTTTCGTAAAAATGAAAAAATAAAACAGCAACTGCAATCAATCCCAAAAAAGCCAGTAATAGTTTTTTAATCAGGTTGTCCTGGTTTTTATTCCTGATTGTAACCCTTTTATTAATTGTGCCGGTCTCAATTTTTCTGGTTAATGGTTCCAATAAAGCTGCAACAAAATACGGTGCTGCAATTTTTGCAGGATTAAGGATGCTTACATTATTATGCTCCGACTGTAAATGCGGTATCAGGTTTTCGTTAAACAACGATGCTGCTATGGAAACACCCGGATACAGAGAAATAAGTGCGATAATCATTTGCAGGTTTACCTCGTCTTTTTCATCAAGCAGGTAAATCATTTTTATTGAATCAATATCTAAATTATGCAGATGTTGCTGCAGATTTTCTATTAGCGAAACCGATTTTGTGCCGTGCATAATATCGCCGGTAGCCACATGTATAACCTCGTAATTACCACTCATTAATTTATGGGTAATGCGGTAGGCCAGGTGGCCGGTACCAAAAACCAGTATGGTGTTATTTTTCATATCAATTAATGAATATAAAGATATGCTGCTTTTATATTTCTTTATTTTATTGCAGCCGCATATCTTTAAAAAACAAAACTATAGGTTATGAATAAAAAAGAACTTTGGTTAAAATTAAGAACTTATCATTTCGATCACCTGGTGCCCACCAATTTGTGGCAACATGTAACTGCTGCATTTGGCGGCCCCGATGCTTTCAGCAAAGCTTTTGCTGCAAAAATTGCCCGTAAACATAGCTGGAACGAACGCTTTGCATTGAAAGCCATTTCGGAATATAAAAAGTTTGTGTACCTGGGTGTGGTGAGTGATTTTCACGTAACCCCATCAAAAATAATTGATGTGGTTTGGCACGAGCATATTCTTTTTACCAGTGCCTACCGGAAGTTTTGCGATGAGGTTATCTGTTACCAGTTCGATCATCACCCGGAGCTGATGCCCGTAGCAGATGAAACCAGCAGGTTTAATGCACAATACGAGGATACCATTGAATTTTATATCAGTGAGTTTGGCTTTATGCCGCCAACAGATATTTGGGGCGAAACCAAGTACGATAAAGAAAAATTAAGAGAAAAAAATTACAGCTCCAGAGAAAAAACGGTGTATGGAGTTTCTGACAGTTCCAACACTTATTACACCGATGATTCCTTATCCACTTATTTTGATGCTGGAGCAGTTACAACAGAATTTGGCGGTGGCGATTTTGGGGGTGGCGGTGCCAGTGGTGGCTGGAGCGATGGGAATGCAAATGATTCAGGTGGTGATTCAGGTGATGGTGGAGGAGATGGAGGCGGCGGTTGCAGCGGCGGATGCGGTGGTGGTGATTAATTTTTGCAGTATAATTAAATAAGCCTGGTTACTTTTTCTAAACCTTTTTTTTCAATTAATATTACGCCGGGTTGTTTTCCTTTTTCAAAACTACCCAGCTTTTCTTCCATTTGCAGGGCTTTAGCGCCATTGCTGGTGGCCCATTTCAGCAATGTTGCCAATTCTATTTCTTTAAAATAATGTTGCAGTGTTTTAATTTCTGCCAATATACTTAACTGGTCGTTTGATGCAAGGCTATCGGTGCCTAATACAATATTACCGGTGTGCTTCATCAGCATATTTACTTCGGGTAATGTATTGCTTATGTAGAGGTTGGCGTTGGGGCAAAGACAGAAGAAGGTTGAAGGTTGATGGTTAATGGTTGATGGTTTTGTAAATTCAAGGTCTTCTGCTGAAGTAGTTACGTTGTGTACTAAAATGAGTGATTGTGCTTTTGTGAAATATGGTAAACATGTTTGCAGGCTGGTTTTACCGCCAGGTTTAAAAAAAGAAATATCAATGCCCATTTGTTGATACAGCCTTAAAAAATCACCGGTTCCGTTTTCAAAAAATTCATTTTCGGCGGCAGTTTCCTGGTTGTGGATAGTTAGCAAATTGTTGTTTGGCAAATCATTTATTATGGCAAACATTTGCGGCGATACCGAGTAAGGGGCGTGTGGATTGATGGTTGATGGTTGATGGTTGATGGTTGATCGGTATTCTTCGAGAATTTCAAGAGATTTATTAAACCGGTCTTTTGCAAATGCAGGTATAAATCCACTGGTTTCAATAAAATTATGGTAAGCTAATCTTCCCTTATTTTTTTGTGGTATCGTGAGTGTGTTGTTACAAATATCGCCTACAGCAACAATGCCGTTTTGCAGCATTTCGTCTTCGGCATCTTCTATCGCTTCTAATATATCGTGTTCGGCATAATGCCGTTCGGTTACTACTTTTAAAACAAAATCAACCAGGCCGGTATGTTTAGGTATATGGCCTTTCATGTGGCTGAGTTCCAGGTGGCAATGGGTATTTATAAAACCAGGGCAAAGGATGCCTTGTAGTTTTTCAACATCATCGCCGGCTTCTTTTTCATCTACAACATCAATTACAATTCCTGCTGCATCTGTAATTAATACGTGATGCTGTAAAAATTGGTAACCGTCAAAGATTTTATCTGCTGAAAATTTTCTGTTCAAAATGATTGGTTGATATGATGTAAATTTGCCGCCCCATGCCACACAATTAAAGTTCAGCAAAGGTATGAAGTACAAGAGTGCGACGCCAATGAAGTTCAATTGTTGTATGTAGCTGGGTACAAAAAAATTACTCACAAACACAATTATTCTCCGCCAACTGGCGGATCAGGGGCCATTATGTTAGATAAATTAGACGCTATAAAAGGAAGATTCGACAACCTGGGAGTTGCGCTTACCAATCCGGAGATTGTGAGTGACAATAAAAAATTTACGGCCACCAGTAAGGAATACCGCAGTCTGGAAAAGATTGTAAATGCCCGAAATGCCTACGTTAAACTGCTGGATGATATTGAGTTTAACAAAGAAGTGCTGAATGGCGATGATGAAGAAATGCGGAGCCTTGCCAAACTGGAAATACCGGAACTGGAGGCCCAAAAAGATGCGATGGAGAAAACCCTCCGTAACATGCTGATACCAAAAGACCCCTATGATGAAAAGAATGCCATACTGGAAATAAGGGCCGGTACAGGTGGCGATGAGGCTTCGCTTTTCTCTGGCGATCTGCTGCGTATGTATTTAAAATATTGCGAAAAAAAGGGTTGGAAAACTGCCATACTTAGCGAAAGTGAAGGCACCGTTGGCGGTTATAAAGAAGTACAGGTAGAAGTTACCGGTGATGAAGTGTATGGTATTTTAAAGTTTGAAAGTGGTGTACACCGTGTACAACGGGTACCTGATACCGAGGCCAGTGGCCGTGTACATACGAGTGCGGTAACTGTGGCGGTAATGCCCGAGGCCGAAGAAGTGGATGTGGAACTAAAAGAAAGCGATGTAAAAATGGAAACTGCCCGAAGCGGTGGCGCCGGCGGACAAAACGTAAACAAAGTAGAAACCAAGGTTTTTTTAACCCACAAACCAACGGGTATTGTGGTAATGTGCCAAACAGACCGGAGCCAGTTGGGAAACCGTTTAAAAGCCATGGAAATGTTGAGGACCCGTTTATATGAAGCAGAAGTTAAAAAAGTAGAAGAAGCTACCGCTCACATGCGTAAAAGCCTGGTTAGCACCGGCGACCGCAGCGCTAAAATAAGAACCTACAATTATCCGCAGGGCCGGGTTACCGACCACCGCATTGGTTTAACTGTGTATAATTTAGATAGTGTACTCAACGGAGAACTAAACGAATTTTTAGAAGCCCTGCAGTTTGCCGAAAATGCCGAAAAATTAACTACACAAAATTAAATATTATCATATTTTCAATATCTTCATGCAACCATAAGTTTTTTACTGCACTCTATCAATTTCAAATTAATTATCACTAAAATTCAAAATTATGTTAGAAGAATTATTTAACCTGGTAAAAGGAGTTGCAGGCGATTCGGTAGTTAATAATCCTGATGTGCCAAATGAGCATAACAATGAAGTAGTTGCTGAAGCTACCAATACAGTAGCATCGGGCCTGCGCAATATGGTTGCTGGTGGCGGCTTACAAAATATTTTATCGTTATTTGGCAATAAAGATCAGCAGGGTGGCGGCAAAGGATTATTAAGCAATCCCATTGTAAATATGATGATCGGGCATTTTGCAGGTAAATTGATGAGCAAGTTTAATTTAGGTGGCAACCAGGCAAACAGTGTTGCAACTAATTTAATACCCAGTGTTATCAGCAACCTGGTTAGCAAAACCAACGATCCCAATAACAGCACTTTTTCGCTGGAAGGGCTTTTAAATTCAATTACCGGCGGGCAAAGTGCACAGGTTGCGCAGGAGCAGCAGGCCAGCGGTAACAGCGGCTTTAATTTTCAGGATCTGATTGGACAGTTTACCGGTGGCGGCGGCCAAACCGGTGGTGGCAGTGGTATTATGGATATTGTATCTAAACTGGCAGGTGGGGCGCAAAATCAGCAACAGCAAAATGGCGGCGGCGGATTAATGGACCTGATTAAGGGTTTTATAAAATAGTTGTAATTATATAAAAATGTTAAAGCACGTTGTAAATCAACGTGCTTTTCTTTTGCAATTAAACCTGTTAGCCCAAAAAAAGTCTGATATAATGCAACCCTTTTTAAAGTTTTTTATACTTAAAAGGTATCAAAAACCCTTTATTCAAAATAATTAGTTCTTTTTTTCGTTTAAATTTCAAAGGGATGAAATGAACTTATAAACGCCTTAAGAAAACCTTAACAGTAGTAATAAAACCTTTGGCATCTATTTTGCGTTTATATAAATACTACAGCAGTTAACAAGATTTGGAAAGGAAAGAAAATGAAAACTGTAGTTAACAACGAACAATTAAAATTTCTCATAAGCAGTTAGTTTTGGTAACGGCCCCTGTTTCAACAGGGGCTTCTCTTTTGTAATAACAATTCGTTAAGCCTAAGCTGTATTTAGTGGTTTACCTTTATGGTAACTTATGAATAATTCCTCACAAATATTTCAAACCAATAACCCATCCCGCTGGAAAAAAATTAAATGGACGGGGCGTATAATTTTTTTTATTTCGCTTTTTGTACTCGCCATTGTTATACTTGCCATTACACTTGCTCAAAATCCATCTACCATTGTAAGTTCCGGGGAATATTACGGCAATCAAACCAATGGAGAATTGCCAGCCTATCACAACAAAAAAATAAAAGGTTTTAAAGATTACCTGGCAAAAAAAGAAGCTCAGGAACTTCAGGAAAAACAAACAACATCTACACCCAAAACATCGGGTCAATATATACGGTCTGCATTTTATACGCCCTGGTCGGGTAGCAAATCGGTTCCTTCGCTTGAGCGTTACGGCGATAAAATAAATACCATTTTTCCCGAATGGTTTTTTATTGATACCAGCAATAACATTAAACTGCAAACCAGAATTGACAGTGCCGGGCTTGCACAAATGAGGCAAAAGAATTTACGCATTATACCCATGCTTACCAACTTTAACTCTTCAAAAAAGGATAAGGAAGGTAAACTAGCACCCGATTTTGATGGCGCCCTCATTCACACTATTTTAACGGATACAGTAAAGCAACATACATTTATTCAGCAATTACTAGATACACTTACAGCATATAATTTCCAGGGTATTAATATAGATTTTGAAGAGATAACAGAGCCCACTAATAAACCCCTCACCGGCTTTCAAAAAAATTTATATAATGCCTTGCACCAAAAAAACCTGCTGGTTACGCAGGATGTAAGTGCTATGAATGATGCTTACGATTTTGAGCAACTCTCAAATTATAATGATTATGTAATTCTGATGGCTTATGATGAATACAGTAACTCAGGCGCACCGGGGCCTATATGCGATCAAAAATGGGTGGAAGATGCCGTTGACCGGGCTGCTCAAAAAATGGACAGTAAAAAAATAATACTTGGTTTATCGGGGTACGGTTATGATTGGGCAAGCTGGACCAATGCTGATGGTGAAAGCGAAAAAGAAGCTAAAACCTGCACCTATGCCGAAGCTATAGATCAGGCCAGCATTTCTGCTGCAGCTATAAATTTTGATAACGATAATTACAACCTGCATTACAGCTACACCGAAAAATTACACGATGCAAAAAGCCCTTTTAAAAAGCATGAAGTATGGTTTACCGATGCGGCCACCACTTTTAATATTATGCGCTTTGCCGATGAATATGGCCTTGCCGGAACGGCACTCTGGCGCATGGGAAGCGAAGATCCCCGGATATGGAGTTTTTATAACTTCGATCTTGATAACAGATCTTTAAAAAAAAACCCCTTCAACTTTAATTTGCTAACGCAGATACCGGTAAACCCCAATCAAAAACCATCCTGGGTTGGACAGGAAGGTGGTGAGTTACTCAATATTTTAAGCAGCCCGCAGGCTGGAAAAATAAAATTTGAAATAGACACTGCCGAAAACCTTATTGCAGAACAGCACTATATACAACTGCCATCGGGTTATGTTTACGAAAAAACAGGAGAAGACTCAACCGATATTGGCCCCGGACATAAAATTATTTTAACTTTTGATGACGGGCCCGGCAGCAAATACACTCCAAAAATTCTGGATATTTTAGAACGGGAAAAAATACCCGCTACTTTTTTTATTGTGGGAATGGAGGCAGAGCAAAACCTGCCTGTATTAAAACGCATTTACCGCGATGGATTTGAAATTGGTAATCATACTTTCACTCATCATAATATTGCCACCATGAGTGCCGAAAGAGCGGAGATAGAAATGAAAGCCACCCGGCTGCTGATAGAAGCGGTAACCAATCATTCCACCATCTTGTTCCGTGCGCCATACAATGCCGATAGCCAGCCGCAGACCTTTGAAGAAATAGAACCACTTGCACGTAGCAAAAAAGACAATTATATTACCGTTGGCGAAAGTATTGACCCTAACGACTGGGATGCCAGAAACAATGCAGATTCTATTGTAGCAAGAACGATAAGGATTGCAGAAGATGGCAACGGCAATGTTATTTTACTGCACGATGCAGGTGGCGAAAGCAGGCAGGCTACTGTTGATGCATTGCCCCGCATTATAAAATACTTCAGAGATAAGGGCTGCAAATTTACTACCGTTGCCGATTTAATGGGCAAAACAAAAAACGATGTAATGCCGCCGGTTAAAAATAGCTTTGGCAACTCATTTAACTATGCATTTTTGGAGTTTATTTACTGGGCAGGCAAAATTATTTTCTCTTTATTTTTAATAGGTATTTTTTTATCCATTGGCCGCATGCTTTTGATGGCTTTGCTTGCATGGTTGCAAAAAAGAAAAGAAAAAAATACGGCGTTAATCATCCCTTTTGCAGGCCAGCCATTGGTAAGCATTATTGTACCGGCGTTTAACGAAGAAATTAATGCCTGCAGAACCGTGCAGAGTTTGTTGCAACAGGATTATCCCAACATGCAGGTAATTTTTATTGATGATGGCAGTAAAGACAATACTTTTAAAATTGTAGAAGATACTTTTCTTACCAACAACAAAGTAAAAGTATTTACAAAACCCAATGGAGGCAAAGCATCAGCATTAAATGTTGGTATTGAAAAATCCGAAGGCAAATTTGTTGTTTGTATTGATGCTGATACACAGTTAAAAACAGATGCTGTTAGCCAGTTAATGAAAAAATTTACCGATGAAACAGTGGGTGCTGTTGCAGGTAATGTAAAAGTTGGTAATGAGATAAATATGATTACCCGCTGGCAAAGTATTGAGTATATCACTTCGCAAAATTTTGATCGCCGGGCATTTGCTTACCTCAATTGCATTACCGTTATACCGGGTGCCATTGGCGCTTTTAAAAAAGAAGCAGTAATAAAAGCCGGGGGCTTTACAAGCGATACACTGGCAGAAGATTGCGACCTTACCATGCGCCTGCACCGCAACGGATACAGTATTAGCAATGCTACCACAGCCATTTCTTATACGGAAGCACCGGAAACCATGAAGCAGTTTATGAAACAACGTTTTCGCTGGAGTTTTGGTGTAATGCAATGTTTTTGGAAACACCGTGATGCAGTTTTTAACCCCCGCTACAAAAATTTTGGAATGATTGCGCTGCCGCATATTCTTATCTTCCAGATGATTTTACCATTTCTGGCACCCTTAGCCGACCTGGTACTTTTGGCAAGTCTTTTTGCAGCCGCATTAAATATTATACCGGTAAGTACCGGTCATATCGCTTTATTTTATTTACTTTTTTCAATTGTAGATATGGCCGGTGCCGCACTTGCTTTTGCCTATGAAAAAGAAGATTATAAAAAACTGCTGTGGATGATTCCTCAACGTTTTATTTACCGGCAGTTAATGTACTATATACTTTTTAAATCTTTCAACAAAGCTCTTAAAGGTGAGTTACAAGGCTGGGGCATTTTAAAACGCACCGGCAATGTAAAAAAACTGTCGGCTGTTAATTAAGCAAGTGGCTGAAGTTGTAATTAATAGGTATTAAACGTTTTTAGCTGTGGGTATTTAGTACATCAAGTAACTTTTATCCCTTAATTTTACAAAGACATTATTTATTATTTCATTATCAATTATCCATCATTATGTCCCCCTTTAACTTAACACTTCCCATTGCCATTGGCTGCGATCATGCCGGCTTTGATTGTAAAGAAGACCTTATCTCTTTTTTGGAAGGGGAAGGCGTGAAGTTTACTGATTTTGGAACCTATAATAAAGATTCTGTTGACTATCCCGATTTTGCACACCCGGTTGCAAGTGCGGTTGAAAAAGGTGAAGCTGCTTTTGGCATTTTATTATGCGGCAGCGCCAATGGTGTTGCCATTACTGCCAACAAACACCAGGGCATCAGGGCAGCCATTTGCTGGGGCGAAGAGCTGGCGGAACTTGCCCGCAAACACAATGATGCCAACATCATTTGCATACCTGCACGTTTTGTACGTGATGGCGATGCTGAAAAAATGCTGGATATTTTTATGAACACAGCTTTTGAAGGTGGCCGCCATAAAAACAGGGTAGATAAAATTGCCTGTTAAGAAGCCTGAAATTTTATATCACCGTTTATCAAAAATAGAAGCCCCGCTTTTATTGTTTTGATTACTTTGTTCTTCACTAAAATTTAATAATGAAAAAATTATTACTTGCCGGCTGCTTTTTTGCAACTGTACAAATTTCATTTGCACAAACAGATCCTGCAAAATATGCAGCACTTATAACAGGTAAAAACCTGAACAAACACCTGAGCATTATTGCCGGTGCCGAAATGGAAGGCCGTGAAACCGGTACAGAAGGCCAGCGTAAAGCGGCAGCATATATTGAAGCCCAGTTTAAAAAAATGGACTTAAAAACAGTGCCTGCATTAAATGGCTATCAGCAGTTTTATCCCTTATATCAGGATAGTTTAAAAACCGGTAAACTCAGCGTTGGTGGTAAATCTGGCGAATATGGTAAAGATTTTATTATACAGATGAATAACAACGAAACCGGAAAATTTAAAGGGAAAAAAATCATTTTTGCAGGTTATGGTATTGATGATGAAAAATACAGCGACTATAACGGCCTGGATGTTAAAGGAAAAATTGTGATCATCTTTGCCGGCGAACCAAAAAAAGATGGTAATTATATTTTAACCGGTACCAAACGTTCCAGTACGTGGACATTCCCCGGCATACCCAAAAAGCTGGAAACTGCAACTGCTAAAGGAGCGGCCGGTGTGTTGGTTATTAATCCCGGCATGGAAACCTTTAACGAACGTATGGTAGCCAATGGCAAAAAAACCGGTGTTTATTTTCCTGCTGATAATGCCGAAAGCAAAAAACTGAATTACGCCCTGCTTTCTCATGCGTATGCAAAAAGTATTGTTGGTAATAATTTTGATACGCTGCTTAAAATTGTAAAAGCAGGTGGAGTATTTGCTAAACAATGGGCTACTGAAACTAAAACAAAAGTTGCTTATACATTCGAAAAGTATCGCACAACTATCAATGCAAGTAATGTAGTGGGTATTATTGAAGGCACCGATAAAAAAGATGAGTATGTTTTTTTAACCGGTCATTACGATCACCTGGGCATGCGCAACGGAAAAATTTATTATGGGGCCGATGATGATGGCAGCGGCACCTGCGCTGTTATAAACATGGCCGAAGCCTTTGCCAAAGCCGCTGCCGAAGGCAACAGACCACGCAGAACAATTGTGTTTATGACAGTAAGCGGCGAAGAAAAAGGCCTCTGGGGCAGCGAGTATTACAGTGATCATCCTTTTTATCCCCTAGAAAAAACAACCGTTGATTTAAATACCGATATGGTTGGCCGCATAGATACCGAACGTAAAACAGATGATACCCTCAACTATGTGTATGTTATCGGTCACGATAAAATCAGCAGCGATTTACCAATTATAAATGAGGCCGTAAATAAAAAATATACCAACCTGATTTTGGATTATAAGTTTGACGACCCCAACGACCAGAACCGCATTTACTTCCGCAGCGATCATTATAATTTTGCCCGTAAAGGCATTCCCATTTTATTTTTTTATGATGGTATGCTTAAATCTGATTATCACCAGCCAACAGATACCGTTGATAAAATTTACTGGGATATTTATGAAAAAAGAGTGCGTATGATTTTTTATACCGCCTGGGAAATGGCTAACAGAGATGAGATGTTGAAAAGAGATACACCGTTGAATATGGGGACGAGGTAAATTTCACGCAAAGAAATAAAGATAAAAAGCCGCAAAGTTAATTTGCGGCTTTTATATTCGAATTATTTCCTTAACTGTTCAATCCATTTTTTGTGATTTTTGCAAAGCTCTATTTTATTTTTACAGCGGGTAATATTTTCCTGATAATCTTTTATCTTCTCATCATTTACCGCCATTAAAATAGCCTTTTCATTGTATGCAATTGCTTCCGTAAAGTTCAATTTCAATTCTTCCATTAAACCCTGTTTCATAAATACCCAGGATTTTTCTATGTTGGGAATTCGGAAACAACTCTGAAGATGTTCTTCAAGTTCTTCAAATCTTTCCATATCTGTTAACAAAGTGGCATAGTTAAGATAGCTATGCGGATATTGTGCATCAGATGCTATCGCAGCCTTGTAATACGCCTCTGCCTTACTAAAGTCTTCAATTTGCGTTTTACTTAGCCAGCCTAATGAATTTAATGTTGGGCCATTACCTGGTTCTTCCATTAATATCACTTCATACTTGCGAAAAGCTTCTACATAATTACCGTTCTTGATATCAGCTTCTGCTTCCAGGTAAGTTTCTTCAAGTTGTGAATTCATTCCAAAAAAATTAATTTTATAATAATTCTACCAACCCAAAATCCACGCAAAAATTAAAGGTGCAACAATTGTAGCATCACTCTCCACAATAAATTTTGGTGTAGCAATATCTAATTTACCCCAGGTAATTTTTTCGTTGGGTACAGCACCGGAGTAACTGCCGTAAGAAGTTGTTGAATCGCTTATTTGGCAGAAATAACTCCAGAAAGGAACATCATGCCATTCTAAATCCTGGTACATCATGGGCACTACGCAAATAGGAAAATCGCCGGCAATACCACCACCAATCTGGAAGAAACCAACACCTTTACCTGCTGAATTATTGCGGTACCAATCAGCCAGCCAAACCATGTATTCAATACCACTTTTCATGGTGGTGGCTTTCAATTCATTTTTAATAATGTACGATGCAAAAATATTTCCCATGGTACTGTCCTCCCAACCCGGCACCACTATCGGAATGTTTTTTTGTGCAGCCGCCAGCATCCAGCTGTTCTTCGGGTCAATTTCGTAATACTGTTCCAGCACGCCACTTAGCAACATTTTGTACATGTACTCATGCGGAAAATAACGTTCGCCTTTATCATCAGCATCTTTCCAAATTTTATGAATATGCTGCTGCAACCTGCGAAAAGCTTCTTCCTCTGGTATGCAGGTATCAGTAACACGGTTGTAATGGTTCTCCAATAAATCCCATTCTTCCTGCGGACTTAAATCCCGGTAATTAGGTACTCTCTTGTAATGACTATGTGCCACCAGGTTCATAATATCTTCTTCCAGGTTGGCACCGGTGCAACTGATAATGCTCACTTTATCCTGGCGAATCATTTCGGCCAGGCTTAATCCCAACTCTGCGGTACTCATGGCACCTGCAAGTGTAATCATCATTTTACCACCCTCATCCAGATGCGTAACATATCCTTTGGCTGCATCCATTAAAGCCGCAGCATTAAAATGGCGGTAATGATGCTCTATAAAATTTGAAACCGGTCCCTGGCTCATAATAGCTTTTTTATTGTTTACAAATTGATTGTTGTGGGTGCAAAAGTAATTTTTTTTAGAACGTAAAATTTATAATGGGAAAATGAATTTGTATTATATTTAATCATTAAACTACCCGTACAAAACAAACTTTTATGAAAATTCACGCATCATTTCTTTTTATTTTTCTTTTTGTTTTTGTTTATGTATTTGCGCAAGCACAAAACCGCAAAGAATCTTTTCAATTTACAGTGCCTGAGCAGAAGATAAGTAATAGCTTATACAATTCGCTTACATGTATTGATGCAAGGTATGATACATCATCAGTTGGTACGATACAGCGGGGTATTTTTAACGATAGAGTAAAACTGATAACCGAAACTCCGTTCTCTCAACAATTAACAGGCATATTAAATAGTTTGATTGATAGCACAGCCAGAAATGGCGAACTCGTTCTTATTGTAAGGCAATTTACGCTTGCAGAAATTACCGGTTCTTTCAGCGAAAAAGGATATTGTTATATCAGGGCAGATTTGTTTGGAGGCAATGCAGGCAGCTACAAAACATTAAGCAGAATTGACTCAGTAATTCTAGTAAAATCATTTGATGTAACAAAAGGATTGTTAAAAACAGGGAACGATGCTATCAGCGGTTTTATAGCCCAAAATCTGTCGCATGAACCTGACGGAAAAGAAATTTATAGCTTTTATGATATTACCAGAATAGACAGTATTGAAAAAAGAGACCTGGTTGTATACCACACAAATATTTATAAAGATGGTGTGTATCGCAGCTTTCATTCTTTTGTTAATCAAACACCCGAGGCACAAATTACCGCTAAAGTAAAAAAAGGAAAAATTTCTGAAATATATCTGTTTGATGAAAAAGGTAAAAAAGAACAGGTTTGGCAAAAAGATACCTATGCTGTTATTTACAATGGCATCCCTTACATATCTACCGAATATGCCTATTATCCACTAAAAAAAACAGGGGATGATTTTTATTTTACAGGCAAAGCCAAAGCCACAGCAAACTCTACTGATGTGATGATGGCAAGTATGTTTTTTGGGTTGGTTGGAGGATTACTGGCTTCAAATGCAAACGCCACATTCGATATGAAAATAGACCATTTGAATGGTGGTTTTATAAGATTGAGAGAAACAAAAAAATAATTACTGCAACAAACGTTTGCTGATACAATTATGAACTATCTCTTTTTAAAGTCTATAAAACAGCGGCTTTCGGTGTATATTTAAGTTTAAAAATCTTTGCATGAAAAAGTTATTGTTCATCATCCTCTTTTCTTCTTATAATTTTTTATCGGCCCAAACCACCATCCAACGTGATGCCGAAATTGAAAAAATGGTAAAAGAAGTTTCTGCCGATTCTCTACAATCGTACATAAAAAGTATGGTGGCATTTGGCACCCGTAATACACTTAGCACACAGGCAGATGCAAAGCGTGGCATTGGTGCAGCACGTAACTGGGTGCTGGGGAAATTCAATGAGTTTGCAAAACAAAGCAACGGACGATTATCTGCTTTTATTGATACAACTACTTTACAACCCGATGGAAAAAGAATTGATGCCACAACACTGTTAGGCAATGTGGTTGCAACATTAAAAGGAACCGACCCTAACGATAACCGCATCTTTGTAATTAGCGGACACCTGGATAATATGCGTAGCAGCCCCACAGAACGCCTGGGCGATGCACCCGGCGCCAACGACGATGGCAGCGGCAGTGCAGCAGTTATTGAATGTGCCAGGATTATGAGTAAACATAACTTTCCGGCCACGATAATTTTTGTAACAGTTAGTGGCGAAGAGCAGGGTTTGTTGGGCTCGGCTTTTATGAGCGAAAAAGCAAAGAAAGAAAATTGGAATATTGTTGCCGTGTTGAACAACGATATTATGGGCAGTAATAACAGCAACGAAACAAACATCATCAACAACACAAAAGTTCGGGTGTTTAGCGAAGGCATACCGGCTTACGAAACAGAAAAAGTTGCAGCCAACATTCGCAACCTTGGTTTGGAAAACGATGGCAAAAGCCGCCAGCTTGCACGCTATGTAAAAGAAATTGGAGAACGCTATGTAGATAATATAGAAGTGGTTTTAGTGTACCGTAACGATCGTTTTTTGCGTGGCGGCGATCATACACCTTACGTGCAGCGAGGCTTTGCAGCGGTACGCATTACAGAGATGAATGAGAATTATACAAGGCAACACCAGGATGTAAGAATGGAAAATGGCATTCAGTATGGCGACCTGGAAGCATATATTGATTATGAATACCTGCGCAAAAACACCGGCGTAAATCTTGCAAACCTTGCTAATTTATCTAAAGCGCCGGCCATGCCAGATTCGGTAAAAATGGAGGTAAAAAAATTAAGCAATTCTACTTTACTGTATTGGCAAATTCCGAAAATTGGAAAACCAAAAGGTTACTATGTTTTGGTAAGAGAAACTACAAGTGCCTTCTGGCAAAGAAAAATATTTACTACAGAAACAGAAATGCGTTTGCCTTATTCAAAAGACAATTACTTTTTTGCAGTGCAGTCGGTTAATGAATCGGGTAACGAAAGTTTACCAGTGGTGCCTTTGCCGGGGCGGTAACCGAAGTTTTGCATGTACCTTTAAACAGCACTTTAAAATAAATTTATGCAAACGAACAGAAGAAACTGGCTGCGGCAACTAAGCATTGTTACAGCAGGTTTAAGTGTTGGTCCGCTAAAAGCTTTTGCTTCTCCTTCAAGCAATCATTTTAAAAAGCATACAGGCGATTCACCAATTATTTTACGCTCAAATGAAAATCCTTACGGCCCCTCTCCATTGGTAAGATTGGCAATGACGGATCATATCAACAGCAGTAATAGGTACAACTGGAATCTTGGCTCCGAACTGATTAACACTCTTGCAAAAAAGAATGATGTTGCTGCCGGTAATATTTTGCTGGGATCGGGCTCAACCGAAATATTGGATTTAACTGTAAGGTTTACCGCAAAGCAAAAAGGTAATTTTATTATTGCTGATCCTTCTTACGGTTACTGGACTGATACTGCACAAAAATTGGGGCTTACAAAAATCACAGTTCCTCTTACTGCAGATAAAAAACATGATTTACCCAGAATATTAAAAGCTATAAAACCAAATACCAGGCTTGTTTATCTGTGTAACCCAAATAATCCCACCGGCACAATTTGTGAGCGGGATGCACTTGTAAAATTTATAACTGAAGCAACAAAAAAGACTTTGGTATTGATTGATGAAGCTTATATTGATTTCTCCGGACAGGATTCAGTTTGTAAACTTGTAATAGAAAACAAGAACCTGGTAATTGCAAAAACATTTTCAAAAATATATGGCCTCGCAGGTGCACGTATTGGCTATGGCATTGCTAATGATAATACACTGGAGCTAATAAGCCAGTTACAATCCTGGCCCAATGGCGGTATCAGTGTTGTATCTGTTGCCGCAGCATTAGCTTCTTTGCAGGATGACAATTTTGTAAAGGAAACATTTTCGCTGAACGAAAAAGCAAAACAATATACCATACAGCAGCTTGCCTTATTGAAGATACCCTGCATTCCTTCTTACTCAAATTTTATTTATTTTTCTTTAGCTGATTATAAAAAGGATTTTTTTGAGCAATTAAAAAACAACAATATCTCCGGCACAAAGATTTACGAGGAAAATGGAAAATGGTCGAGAATTACCATTGGCACCATGGATGAAATGCAAAAATTCATCAGTGCTTTAACATAAACATTTTCTATTTCAGCAATGATTTCTTAACCTGTTTTACATCTGCAGCAACCATTTCCTGTATAAGTTCTGCAAGCGTATATTTTGGTTCCCAGCCCAGTTTTGCCTTTGCTTTAGCTGCATCTCCAATCAATAAGTCCACTTCTGTTGGCCTGAAATATTCTGGATCAATCGCCACTACTTCTTTACCAACCGGCAATTGATACGCCGGATTATTGCAGGCTGCAACAATTCCTTTTTCGTTAACACCTTCGCCGGTAAAACTCAATTCAATACCAACTTCATTAAAAGCCATTTTTACAAAATCACGTACGGTGGTTGTAATACCGGTAGCAATTACAAAATCTTCGGCTTTATCCTGCTGCAGCATTAACCACATGGCTTCTACATAATCTTTTGCATGTCCCCAATCACGCTGTGCATTCAGGTTTCCCAAATACAAAGTATCCTGCTGGCCATGCGCAATAGCTGCAACGGCCATAGTAATCTTTCTTGTTACAAAAGTTTCTCCCCGCCGCGGACTTTCATGATTAAAAAGAATACCGTTGCAGGCAAACATTTCGTAAGCTTCCCGGTAATTTACCACAATCCAGTAAGCATATAATTTGGCAACCGCATAAGGGCTTCGAGGATAAAAGGGAGTTGTTTCGCTTTGCGGCACTTCCTGCACCAGGCCATACATTTCTGATGATGATGCCTGGTAAATCCTCGTTGTTTTATCCATACCCAGAATTCGCAACGCATCCATCAGTCGCAATGCACCAATACCATCAGCATTGCCCGTGTACTCAGGAATATCAAAACTCACTTTTACGTGGCTCATGGCACCCAGGTTGTAAATTTCATCGGGCTTTGTTTCCTGTATCACACGAATTAAACCGGGACCATCGGTGAGATCGCCATAATGCATTCTAAAGCGTATGTTTTTTTCATGCGGATCCTGGTACAGATGATCAATGCGGCT
>JANMBZ010000127.1:0-7249 GCA_031360765.1 Chitinophagaceae bacterium | reverse complement strand
TGCCAAATCAATTATTAAAAATTAAACACTGTAATTATTTCATTAAATTTTTTACCACTTATAGCTTTACAATTTTCTAACTTAGAAACAGCTTGTTGTTTTACACCTAATTTTCTAGCGGCAACATCCTGTTTTATTCCTCGAAGTTTTCGTAAAAGTTTTAGCAATTCTCCGGGCTGGTTGTCCGCAGCGTTTTGCATTTTGTTTTTAATAGCAGTCATGATACGTGGTTTAAAAAAATAAATATAATATTTTTTTTAATAGAAAAAATACCTCAAAGTGGTAATAGAGTTTCGGAAAACTGTTAAAATTTACAAAGGTTGTATTTTACAACCTGCATTTTCTCGCTTTTGCAAAATATTCTTCCCAAATTTATATTCAATCTATCCTGCATATTAAAAGCTGTATCAACTTTTACTCTATTGCACAATGTTTTAATACTACTTGATCCATGTTGCTTGGGGTATATAAAAATGCTTAAAGTAAAATGGGGCAGTTTTTAAGCAATGGAAAATTTTATAATATTAAAACAAAAAAGAGGGTACCTAATGTTACTATTAATTACAAAGTAAATATTATTTTAAAATATTCAGTAGCTACGAATTGCGGAACTTATAACCCGAAAATGTTCCAAAGGAAAATAAGGGATTATTAAAATAAAAGGTACGGCTGCCTTAAACTAAAGCCAGAATAGAGATGAAAAAAATAATGTTTGTATGCATGTTTGCAATGGCAACGCTATTTGCTAATGCTACTAATGAAAAGGGGGTAAATAAAAACACGCCAAAGGTTACCTTAAAGTCAAAAAAGGTAGGGAAAGCCATTGTATGGGATGTTACTATAACTTGCCCCAATGGTCCTACATATTATAGTTGTTGTTATTCATCCTATAACAGTGCATACTTTGCAGGACAAGCTCTTTATATAGAACTTTGTACATAATTGGCAAATAATATATCCTGAGAGATTTCTTCTATCCAGAATATTGTTATCAATAAGGCTGTTCAACAAAGGAGTTAGGATATCTATTTTAAAAATAATCGGTTCCTTTGTATAATGAATGTCGCACCATATTGGGGGATTTTAAAAAGATTCCCCGATATCTTTATTTTTAATTTAAATTAAAATTATCCTTAGCATGAAATTCAAGTTTTTATTCTTTTTAATCTTGTGTAGCTGTAAAATTATGGCATCTGACTCTACACTCCTTTCAGTAAAATACAGGTTCACATTCCAAAGAGATTCAACAGACCATAAAATGAAATGGAATGACATAATGATTTTATCTATCACCAATACCACATCAGTTTATTATAGTTTGTTAAAGCATATTGGGTATGGAAATATGGAAAAAAAGATACTGGAAACCGCAGAACAAAATCAATCATTAATCATTAATGGACAAAACCCTAAAGAAACAGGAAGTTTTTTTATTGGTAATGAACCTGAAATCATTAATATAGATTTTGCTCAAAACGAAATAGATGTTACAACTAAATTCATAGATTCCAGATATGGGTATAAAGAAGCTTTAGACATACCAATATGGCGTGTGGACACTGCAGTTATTTATATTTTGAATGCAAAATGCAATAAAGCAACTACCACATATAAGGGAAGAAATTATATAGCCTGGTTCACGTTGGATATACCGGTGTCAAAAGGGCCATGGTTATTTAATGGATTACCAGGTTTAATTTTAAGAGTAAATGATGATAAGAATCAATTTGAATTTGAATGCCTTGAATTAAACACTCCCAGTAATGCTACCTCCGCATTTATGCCTTATTCTAACGTTCGCTATATAGCTAAAAAAACATATCAGGAAAAGAAAAAACTGTTTGCACAAAATCTAATTGAATTTTTGAAAGCAGAAAATGGGGCCTATGTAAAAAGTTCAGACGGAACTTTGGTGGTACGTCCTAATAAACCATACAACCCCCTCGATCTTTCAAACTAGTCTATGAAATTTTTAACAAGTATTTTTTTGTTATTTATTAGTGCTTGTGTGTTTTCTCAATCAATCATTTCAGGTAAATTACTTAATGAGCAAAAAGAAGTATTATTTAATGCAAATGTCATTATCAAAAAACCTGGTCAGTTAGAAATAATAGCATATGCAATCACTAACATTAATGGTGAATTTGAAATAAAATGCCCCTATTTAATTATAGATAGTCTAGAAATAAAAATAACTCTTATTAACTATGCTCCACAAGTAAAAGTAATTGCAAATAAGACACAGGTTATAAATTTTACACTTATAGAAAAAAAAACAGAACTTCCCATGGTAACTGTACAGGCAAGACCTATTACGGTTAATGGAGATACCACAAACTATAATGTTGCATCTTTTGCAGGCAAGCAGGATAAGTTTATTGGTGATGTAATAGCTAAATTGCCCGGCATAGAAATGGATGCCAATGGGCAAATAAAATATAATGGAAAGCCAATCAGCAATTACTATATTGATGGCTTAGATTTACTGGAGAGCAGGTACAATATTGCCAATCAGAATATACCGCTAAACCTGGTAGATCAGGTACAGTTATTAGACAACCACCAGCCCATAAAAATGCTGGACAGTTTTAATACATCTACTACACCGGCATTAAATATTAAGCTAAAACCCAACGCAAAAAACAAATTGATTGGCAGAGCTAAATTGGGAGCAGGTATTAGTCCCTTACTTTGGGACAATGAAATAACCGCATTACAATTCAACCCGGCATTTCAATTAATAACATCATATAAAAACAATAATTCGGGAAACATACTTGGCAACGAATTAGCTAATAATGTGAACATACGCCGATTTGGCGATGCAACCGAACAAAATGTAAAAGAAAGTATATTAAACAGCTTTACTACATCCAAACCAGTTATTGGAGAGAATAAATATTTATTCAACAACACACATTTGAGTCACTTCAGCATTTTGAAACTGTTGAAAAATAAAGCCCAGCTTAAATTAAATGGTAGTTATTTAAATGATTATAAAACAACCGAAAGTCATACCAATACTGTGTTTTATTTACCCTCAGACACATTACTACTTGCCGAAAAACAAAACAACAGTGTTAATGATAATCAAATAAATGCCAATTTGAATTACTCAATAAACAAAGAAAAATTTTATTTGAAAAATGCTGCCAGTATTAAAATGGATTATGGTAAAGAAAACAATAACACGGTTAACTCAAGCCCTGTAAGGCAAATTTTAATCAATCCATTTTACCAATACAGCAATGATTTTGCATTGAATTTGCTGAGGCATAAAAAAGTATATTCCATAGCCTCTGTTGTTAATTATAAACGTACACCACAAACATTAGAAGTAGAACCAGGGCAATTTACATCCATATTCAATCAATCGGTTCCTTACGAACAATTAATCCAATATGCAGCAATTAACAATTTTAATACCAACAACAATTTTTCATTTTTAACAAAAATGGGCAAACTTCAGCAGCAAATAAAAATAGGTGCGGAGTACATTCAAAAAACCATACACACATCGGCTGGCAAGATTGTCAATCAAGTAAGTTATCCTCTGAACGATAGTTTTCAAAATAAAATAAATTGGCAAAATACAAGACTTTATGCTGAAGCAAGGAGTACGATTACAAAAAAGAAGAATCAATTGGAAATAGCTATTCCGCTGGAATTGAACAGTGTAAATATCCGTAACCAGTTGAGTAGCTTCAAAGACAATACCACTGATATTTTTTTCAATCCAAATTTGAATTTAACTACTCAAATTGCACAAGGTTTGCAAACACAACTGGGATATAGCATGACACATGGTTATGGTAGCCCTACACTAATAACCCAGGGATATATTTTGAAAACCTATAGAAATATCAATCAAAACGATAGTTTAATTCCCAAACAAAAACAAAGCCTGTACACATTTTCAATATTTTTTAAAGATCCGCTCAAAGCTTTGTTTGGCTACGCAACGGCTGCATACGTTACTACGCGTAATAATTTGATCACTACTCAATCTTATAGTAATTTTTACACAAAAACCATTGCATTGCAACTTGCCAATACGCAAAAATCATTGCTGTTAACAAGTAATATTTCTAAATATTTTATTACTGCAAGAACAAATATAGCACTTGGCTATTACTACAATAACATTCAAATACCTCAGTATCTGCAAAGCAGTTTTGTAAATATACATTCTGCTGCACATAGGGTTCAACTAAAGATCAACTATGCAAAAAAAAGCTGGTTCAATGCAGAAACCAATACCGGGTTTGATGTTTCAAAAAGTAAAATAACATCACCTACATCTGTTATCAACAATACTCCGGTTTATAGAATACAGCAAAACTTAAAATTGTATTTTTATCTGAATAAAAAAATAACTTTCTTTTTTAATAATGATTTTTACAGTGTTTCAGATAAAAAAAATACCGGGAACTATCTTTTCAGTGATGCCGGCATAAAAATCAAGCTGAAAAAATCTGATCTTGAATTAACTGGCACTAACGTTACTAACACTAGGTCTTATACGAGCCTTGTGATTAGCAGCAACCAAATGCAAACGATTAAACAGGAAGTAAGACCTGCTAATTTTATGGTGAGGTATTGGCTTAATTTTAAGTAACAAAAAATATCTGGCACAAGAATTTTAAGAGGTATGATTCAGCCTTAATGTGCCTCAAGCCAACTTGCCCCCATGCCCAGTTCTGCATCAGTTGGCACATCATTAGGTAAGGCCAATGCCGTTTGCATGCAATGTAAAATGATAGGTTTTATTGTTTCAATTTCATCTTTGTGTGCATCAAAAACCAATTCATCATGTACCTGTAAAAGCATTTTACTTTTAAAATTATGTTTGCTGAATTCGGCATGAATTTTTATCATGGCCAGTTTTATCATATCGGCAGCACTGCCCTGAATAGGCGAGTTAATGGCATTACGCTCCGCAAAAGCACGAACGGTAAAGTTAGCGCTGCCAATATCTTTCAACCAGCGCTTGCGGCCCATCAATGTTTCTACATAACCATTTTCCTGTGCAAAGTGAATGGTATCATCCATGTATTTCTGAATATTGGGGAACTGCTTTTTGTAGTTGTCAATTATCTCTTTTGCTTCGGTTCTGCTGATGCTTAAATTTTCGGCCAAACCAAAAGCACCCTGGCCGTAAATGATACCAAAGTTTACACTCTTGGCTTTGTAACGCATTTCTTTGGTCACATCTTTTTCATCTACATTAAAAACTTTTGCTGCGGTGGCACTGTGAATATCCTTGCCGGTCTTAAATGCCTCACACATATTTACATCGCCGCTGATGGCAGCTACAATGCGTAATTCAATTTGTGAGTAATCGGCAGAAATCAACACATGATCTTTATCACGGGGAATAAATGCTTTGCGGATTTCCCTGCCTCTTTCTGTGCGTATGGGAATATTTTGCAGATTGGGATTGTTGCTGCTTAATCTTCCTGTTACCGCAACAGCCTGCGCATACGATGTATGTACCCGACCGGTTTTTTTATTGATCATCAGCGGCAGCGCATCTACATAAGTTGATTTAAGTTTTGTAAACTCTCTGAAAACTAAAATGTCATCTACAATTTTATTGTTGGCAGCCAGCTTTAATAAAACATCTTCGCCGGTTGCATACTGTCCGGTCTTTGTTTTTTTGGCTTTTGGATCAATCTGCATTTTATCAAACAGCACTTCACCCAGTTGTTTTGGCGATGCTAAATTGAAACGAACGCCGGCTTGGGTATACACAGATTCTTCTGCAGCTTTTGCTTCTTTCTCCAGTTCTTTGGAGTATTCATTTAAAAAACCTTCATCAATGCGTATGCCTTCAAACTCCATGGCAGTAAGCACTTTCACCAATGGGTTCTCTACTTCGTAAAAAACTTTTTCTACTGCTTTTTCTTTTAATTTAGGTAGAAGAACCGTTTTTAATTGCAACGTGATGTCTGCATCTTCAGCAGCATATTCTTTTATTTTTTCAGGCTCTATATCTCTCATATTTCCCTGGCCCTTGCCCTTTTTACCGATTAGTTCTTCAATATGCACGGGCTCGTAACCCAAAAACTTTTCACTCAATGCATCCATACCGTTTTTGCCATCGGGTTCAATTACGTAATGGGCCAGCATGCTGTCGAAAGTATTGCCGGCAATTTCTATACCCTGCCATTTTAAAATCAGCATATCGTATTTAATGTTATGGCCAATCCATATTTTGGACGCATCATTAAAAAGCGGTTTAAAAAACTTTAGTCTCCTGGATGTTTCTGCCTGATCAGCAGGGCAGAATACATAAAATCCTTCGCCGGGTTTAACTGAAAAGCTGATACCTACAATTGCTGCTTGGTTGGCATCAATACCGGTTGTTTCGGTATCAAAGCAAATTTCATCAAAGGCGGATAAATATTTTACGAGGTCATTTATTTCAGCATCGGTTTGTACGAGTGAATATTCGTGAGGGGTGTTGTTGATGTTAGCAGCGGCCCCTCCTAAATCCTCCTCCGAAGGGAGGACTTTTGAAGACTCTGGTATTTCAGTACTCTCAATAATATTTCCAAACAAATCCATTTGGGCAGTGGCTGCTTTTTTAGGCTTGGCTTCTTCGGTACCATTCCATGATTCTGGTGCGCCATCAATATCATCGCCTAAAATTCTTTTACCCAAAGTTTTAAATTCAAGCTCTTCAAAAATCTGTTTTAATGCAGGCTTATCCATCTCCTTTATTAAAAAATTCTCTTCATGAAACTCAACCGGTACATTTAAAATAATGGTGGCTAATTTTTTACTCATGATGGCGTTCTCTTTTCCGGCACGTACCTTTTCTCCTAAAGAACCTGTTATATTTTCTGCATTGGCTAAAATATTTTCAAGCGTACCATATTCTTTCAAAAGTTTAGCGGCCGTTTTTTCGCCCACGCCTTTTATGCCGGGGATATTATCTACTGCATCGCCCATTAAACCCAGCATATCAATAACCTGGTCCACATTGGCTATATCCCATTTTTCACAAATTTCTTTTGGGCCCAGTATTTCAAACTTGCCACCCTGGTAGGGCGGTTTGTAAATTTTAATATTTTCAGAAACCAGTTGCCCGTAATCCTTATCCGGCGTAACCATAAACACTTCGTAGCCTTCTTTCTCGGCCATTTTTGCGAGGGCGCCAATTACATCATCGGCTTCGTAACCATCAATAGCAATTACGGGAATATTTAATCCTTCTATAATTCTTTTTATATCTGGCACAGCC